>JAJYFW010000376.1 GCA_021785335.1 Pseudomonadota bacterium | reverse complement strand
CACGCCGGGGACATGGATTGCCGCGTCGAGGCGGGCGTCACGCGGGCCCAGCTCAACGAGCATCTGCGCGATCAGGGCCTGTTCTTCCCGGTCGATCCCGGCAGCCATTGCACGCTGGGCGGCATGGCGGCGACGCGCGCCTCCGGCACCAATGCGGTGCGGTACGGCACGATCCGAGAGAACGTGCTGGGACTGACCGTGGTGATGGCGGACGCGCGCGTGGTGCGTACGGGCGGGCGGGTGCGCAAATCCTCCACCGGCTATGACCTGACGCGGCTGTTCATCGGCTCGGAGGGCACGCTTGGCGTGATCACCGAAGTCGGGCTGCGCCTGCATCCGATCCCGGAGGCGATCTCGTCCGCCGTCTGCCAGTTCGCGACGCTCGCCGGCGCGGTGGAGACGGTGATGACGGTGATGGGCGCGGCGATCCCCGTCGCGCGCATCGAGATCCTCGACGAGGTGATGATGCGCGACTGCATCGCCTACGCGAGGCTCACGGGGATGGAAGCCGCTCCGACGCTGTTCCTCGAATTCCACGGCAGCGAGGCAGGCGTCGCGGAGCAGGCGAAGGCGGTGGAGGCGATCGCGCGGGACAATGGCGGGCAAGGGTTCGCCTGGACACGGGCAGCGGAGGAGCGCACGAAGCTGTGGCAGGCGCGCCACGACGCCTATTGGGCCGCACTCGCCTCCAAACCCGGGCATCGCGCCTTCACCACCGACGCGATCGTACCGATTTCGAAACTTGCAGAAGCACTTCTCGGCGCCAAGGAGGACATCGAGGCATCGGGGCTCTCGGCGCCGATCGTGGGGCATGTGGGCGACGGCAATTTCCACACCGTGGTGCTGATCCCGCCGGAGGAGGACGGGATCGAGCGAGCCTGGGCGCTCGACGCGAAGATCGTGGCGCGGGCGCTGGCACTCGGCGGCTCGTGCAGCGGCGAGCACGGCGTGGGCCTGGGCAAGCGCGGCTTCATCCTCGAGGAACACGGGGAGACCGCGATCGGGATCATGCGCGACATCAAGGCCACGCTCGACCCGAAGGGCATCCTCAACCCCGGGAAGATGTTCTTCGAGTAACGCTCAGGCTGCCTTCGCGACGCCGAAGCGCGCCTCCATCGCCGCGCGCGCCTCGGCGGCGATGCCGGTGGGCGCCTCGACGTCCGCGCGGCGCAGCACGGCGCCAGCAGGCACGTCGCGCGTGGTGCGGACGCCGTGCGCCAGCCCGATGGGCAGCGCGCCGGCGGAGAGACTGTCGGCGGCCGGCATCAGGCGGCCCCACACCGTGTAGCCCCCTTCCCCGTCCAGCCGCGTGCCGGCGGGCAATGCGCGCTTCGTGACCGCCACCACGTCGCCCGCGAAACCCTGCGGCGCGCCCGTCGGCTCCCGCCGCAGCGCCGCGGAAAGGACGGAGATGCCGAGCTCGAGCCCGATGAGATGGTAGGGCTTGAACATCGCCGCGTAGCGGCCGGTGGCATCGGTGCGCAACCCGTACTGCGCGAAGCAGGCGGCGGCGTAGGGCGTGGGCGCCTCGAACACGACATAGACGCCCCAGCGCAGGTCGCGCGCGACAGGCCTGCCGTCCCGTTCCAGGGACGAGACGACCTCGACCAGGCCCGGGGCCTCCAGCACGCCGCCCGCCTCGCGAGGGCGCAGCGTG
This sequence comes from Pseudomonadota bacterium, assembly GCA_021785335.1. The sequence continues at coordinate 1,743 of JAJYFW010000376.1, read as the reverse complement.
TGCGGCAGGTCGTCGGCGCCGCAGGGCGGAAAGGCCAGGCCAGCGCGCGGCACTGAAAGGCCGGTGGCATTCGCGATCGCCGCCATCTCGATCGCGGATTTGGTGCCATCGAGGAACGAGTTGAACATCTGCGGGTTCATCCCCGCCGCCTTCGCCTGTTCCGGCGAGAGGCCGTAATGCGTCCACACGTCGTCCGGCGTCACACCGTGATAGGCGGGGAGGTATTTTGTCCCCTTGCCCGCGGCGACGACGGAAAAGCCGGTGGCACGCGCCCAATCCACCATCTCGCAGACCAGCGCCGGCTGGTCGCCATAGGCGAGCGAATAGACCACGCCGGCCTCGCGCGCCTCCGCCGCCAGCAAAGGGCCCGCGAGCACGTCGGCCTCGACATTGACCATGACCACGTGCGCGCCGGCGGCCATCGCGGCGCGGGCATGGGCGATGCCGGCGGCGGGGTTGCCGGTCGCCTCCACCACCACCTCCGGCCTGAGGCCGGCGATCAGCGCGGCGGCATCATCGGAAAAGCGGCAGGCAGCGATGCGCGCCTCGTCCCAGCCGACGTTGCGGCATGCGCCGCGCGCCCGCTCCGGCGCGAGATCGGCGATGCCGTCAAGCACTATGCCTGGCGAACTCGGTACCTGGGCGAGGAACATGGCGCCGAACTTGCCCGCCCCCACCAGCACCACCCGAACCGGCTTGCCGGATTCCGCCCGCGCCGCCGCCAACCGCGAAAGATTCATGCCGTCTCCTCCTGGGCGCAGCCTATGCTAGGCACGCGCGGGGCGCGAGCCGGTCGCGACGGCGCTGATGACCAGGGATTCATCATCCGGACCCGCCCCTCGCGCGTATCCGTGCTGTTACGTTTTAGCCGCCAGCGCGTTGCAGCCCTGACGCGCAAGAGGAGATGGCCTTGCCCTGGAACGACGCCGCAGGACGGTTTTCCTGGTTCAAGCTGCTGGTCTTTGCCGGGCTGTTCATGCCTGCGGCCTGGCTGCTGCTGCAGGGCGCGGGCGGCGACCTCGGCGGCCGGCCGATCACGGAACTGCTGCGCCGCACCGGCGACTGGTCGGTGTGGTTCCTGCTGCTGACGCTCGCGGTCTCGCCGGGCCGCGCGGTGTGGGACTGGCCGCAGATCGTGCAGTTGCGGCGCATGCTGGGGGTGGCGAGCGGTTGCTATGCGATCGCCCATGTCGTGCTTTACGTGATGCAGCAGAATTTCAGCCTGCTGTTCGTCGTCGGCGAGATCGCGAGGCGGCTCTATCTCACAATCGGGTTCGTCGCGTTCTGCGGCATGGTCGCGCTGACGGTCACCTCCACCGACGGCTGGCGGGAGCGGATGCGCGGGAGCTGGAAGAAGCTGCAGCGGCTCGTCTTCCCGATCACGGTGCTGGTGCTGCTGCACTACTTCATGCAGGCGAAGATCGACATCACCAACGCGGTGTTCGCGGCGGGGGTGTTCTTCTGGCTCGGCAGCTGGCGGCTGCTGCCGCGGCGGGTGCAGGCGCGGCCGCTGCTGTTCGCGGTGCTCGCCCTGGCGGCGGCGCTGGCGACGGCGACGTTCGAGTCGCTGTGGTACGCAACCGAGACCGGCCTGCCTGCTCTGCGGGTGCTGGCGGCCAACCTGCAATTCACGCCCTGGCCGCGGCCGGCGGTGTGGATCGCGATCCTGTATGCCATCGTGGCGGTGATCGGCGCGGTGCGCCGCTGGAAGCGGCGGCGGCGCCGGGGGCCGGCGCGGGTCTG
>JAJYFW010000375.1 GCA_021785335.1 Pseudomonadota bacterium | reverse complement strand
CGAGGCCGCGCGCGCCGAGGTCAGCATCACGTCCGCGCCGCGGGCCGCGAGCCAGGCGGCCGCGGCGGCGGCGGCGTCGCCGGCCACCGCGACCGGGCCTGAAGGGCGCGGCAGATCCGCGAAGGCGACGACCGCGGAATCCGCGCCGCGGATCAGGTGGACATGGCCGGGCCGGGCCGCGATCGCGACCCACAGTTCCCGGCCGCGACAATCGCCCGTCATCGCCGCCAGCGCCTCGGCCGAGGCCACGCCGACGCAGGGGACGGCCCAACCTTGCGCCAGGCCCTGGCCGAGGCTCGCCGCGGCCCGCAGGCCGGTGAAGCTCCCGGGCCCGACGCCGACCGCGACGGCCACCGGCGGCGCCCGTTCCGCGAGCAGGTCCCGCACCGAAAGCGCGAGTGCCGCGGCGTCCATGGCGGCGACGGAGGCGATCAGCGCGGCCCCGATCAGGCTCGCGCGGCCACCGGACGCACCCTCGATGACGAGAAGCGGCGCGGGCTCAGAGGATATCGGCGACCTCGGAGAAGTCGAAGCGCGGCGCGCGGTCGAACAGGACCGAGGGGTCGCCGTGGCCGATATTGATCAGGAAGTTCGCCTTCCAGCCGCGATAGGAAAAGAACTCGGCGTCGACCTTGGCCTTGTCGAACCCGCTCATCGGGCCGCAGTCGAGCCCCAGCGCGCGCGCGGCGAGGATGAAATAGCCGCCCTGCAGCGTGGAGTTGCGGAACGCCGTCTCCTCGGCGAGCGGCGGGTTGGTGGAGAACCAGGCGCGCGCGTCGGCGTGCGGGAAAAGCTTCGGCAGCTGCTCGTAGAAATGCGGATCGTAGGCGACGATCGCGGTCACGGGGGCCGCCATCGTCTTGTCCACGTTGCCGGCGGAGAGCGCGGGGCGCAGCCGCTCCTTAGAGCTCACGCTGCGCAGGAACAGGAAGCGCGCGGGCGAGCAATTGGCCGAGGTGGGCGCCATCTTCATGAGGTCGAAGACGGCCTGTATCTCCTCGTCCGTTACCGGCTCCTCGGTCCATTTGTTGTGCGTGCGCGCGGTGCGGAAGAGCAGGTCGAGCGCGGGATCGTCGAGCTTCATGCGAAAACCGTCGTTACAGGGAAGATCGGGCGTTAGCTCGCGCCCGCCCCCGGATCAAGCACCCGGCCGGTTTACGCGACGACCTGCTCAACCCGGCGCACTTCCGGCACGTAGTGGCGCAGCATCGTCTCGATGCCGTGCTTGAGCGTCGCGGTGGAGGACGGGCAGCCGGAGCAGGAGCCCTGCATGTGCAGCCACACCACGCCGTCGCGGTAGCCGCGGAAGACGATGTCCCCGCCGTCGCCGGCCACCGCCGGGCGCACGCGCGTGTCCAGAAGTTCCTTGATCTGGGCCACCACCTCCGCGTCCTCCGGCGCGCAATCCTCCTCGACCGCGGCGGCGGCGGCGGCGAGCGCGGGCTCGCCCGAGAGCGCGTGGTCCATGATGGCGCCGAGGACGCGCGCCTTGAGCTGCGCCCAGTCGACGTCATCGGACTTGGTCACGGTGATGAAATCGGCGCCGAGGAACACCCGGGCGACACCGTCGAGCGCGAACAGGCGGGCGGCGAGCGGGCTCGTTCCGGCGTCGACGGGGGCGGCGAAATCCGCCGTGGCGGCGCCCGCGACGGGGCGCCCGGGGAGGAACTTCAACGTGGCGGGATTGGGCGTGCCTTCGGTTTCGATGAACATCATTCTCTCCAACCGGACCAACGAGGTCCTGATAGTTCTACATCGGCCGTCCGCTTGCCGAAGGCAAGGGGGTCAGGGAAGCTCGCAGGCCGGCGCCATCAGCTCCTCGGCGCCCGCCGGGTTGCCGCGCTCGGGGTTGGCGGCGGTGGCGAGCAGGTAGAAGCCGGGTTCGTTCCCGAACCGCGCCCCCACCACCGCGAGGGAATAGCCGCCCATGTCGGCGCGCGCGGTCGGCAGTTCCGCGAGGCGCTGGAACGGTGTCGGGCGGACGAGTTCGCGACCCGGGACGCGCATCACCCGGTAGGGGTGCTGGCCGAAGAGGAAATCCGGCGCCGACCACACGTCCACTGGCATGCCGGCCCGGGTGGCGAGGGCCGCGCGCACGCCCGCGCGCACGCAGCCGACGTGGATGTGCAGCTGCTCCTGGGTGCGCGCGGTCGGCGAGTTGATGGCAAGGATCACCCAGGTCCGGCCGAGCTTGCGCCCCAGCCGCTGCGCCACCAGGTCGCGCGCGGCCCAGGCACCGGCGAACCAGTCCGGCGCGTGCGGCGCCAGCACCGCCTTGTCCTCGATGCCGGTTACGCGCGCGGTCGGGATCAGCAGGTATTGCTGCGGCTTCGCCGGCGAATTGTCCTTGAGAAGCGCCCACCCGGCGGCGGGATCGACGCGGGCGCAGATGCCCGTGCCGTTCCCAGCCTCGGCCGCCGGCACGCAATTGCGGTGGACGATCTTCCACAGCGCGTCCGGGTCGGCATGCGCCGCTGGCGCCGCGAGCGCCAGCAGCAGGAACAGCAGCGGGGCGAGAAGCAGCCTAATCCGTGCGGACATGCAGCGAAGTCACCCCTTCCGCGAGCAGCCTCAGCAGGTCCGGCAGCGCCAGGGCGACGCAGCCCTCGGTCGGTCCATAATCCGCGCGCGCGACGTGCAGGAAGATGGCGCTGCCGCGGCCGCGCACGACGGGATCGTCGTTCCAGCCGAGCACGGCCACGAGATCGTAGAGGTGGTGGTTGCGCGACAAGTCCTCGTGGCGCGCCGGGTGCGGCAGCGCGACCTGGCGGTTGTAGTCGGCGTGCGCCGGGTCGTCGCACCAGCCGTCGGCCGGCCCGATCGGCTCGCGCGGCAGCGCGCCGGGCGGGGGCGCGATGCGGTCGGCGCGGTAGAGCAGGCGGCGCAGCGGCAGGATTCCCGCCGGCGTGGCGCCGTCGCCCTCCTGCTTCATCGTGCTGATCCCGCCGCGCCCGAGGGCGCAGCGCAGGCGCCGGCCGCGCCAGACGAGCGTCCCGTCGCCACGGACCTCCGCGATCATGGCCGGGAGATCATGGCCGGCGCGTCATCGGGCGCGTCATTGATCGAGCAGATGCCCGAAGCGCGCGGCCTTGGTGGCGAGATAGGCATCGTCCACGCCGTTGGCCGGGATGACGATCGGCTCGCGGGCCATGACCTCGATGCCGCAGGCGGCCAGCGCCTCGACCTTCGCCGGGTTGTTGGTGAGCAGCCGCAGCCGCGTGATGCCGAGTTCGCGCAGCATCGTCGCCGCGATCAGGAAGCTGCGCTCGTCCGCCCCCCAGCCGAGTGCGCGGTTGGCGTCCAGCGTGTCGAGCCCGCGGTCCTGCAGCGCGTAGGCGCGCAGCTTGTTGACGAGGCCGATGCCACGGCCCTCCTGTGCCAGGTACAGCAGGACGCCGTGC
>JAJYFW010000374.1 GCA_021785335.1 Pseudomonadota bacterium | reverse complement strand
GGGGACCGTCCCGGATGACTCAACGACGAAATAGACTTTCCCGCCGTTGAAGCTGGTGTCCCCGGGTATCGTCGGGTTCAGCAGGCCGACCGCGAGGACGCCGTTCGCGGATTCCACGGCGCCGCCCGCCGCGAGCGTGGTAATGACGCCGGTAGCGTCGTTGCTGTCATAGGCGATGGCGTAGACATACAGCGAGGGATTGGTCGTGACCTCCTGTTGAAATCCGGCGCTGAGCGTGACGTCGAGGGTCGTCATGAATGTCCTCCGCATCCCAGCCGGCCTACCGCCGCCCGGTCGTTCCGCTCCCGTGTGGCATGCAGCGCCGTGACCGTGCACCCCCATTTTTGCGTGATCGGCGCGCCGCGCCCCGGCGCGAGGCCGCCCCTGGCCGCGCGGCCCGCGCCGCGCTATCCCAACGCCACCCGCAACGCGCATCGAGCTCCATGGACAAGAACCCCTCCGCCGCCCTGCTCGTCATCGGCAACGAAGTCCTCTCCGGCCGCACCCAGGACGCAAACATCAAGTTCCTCGCGACGCGCTTGGGCGAGATCGGCATCCCCCTGCGCGAGGTGCGCGTCATCCCGGACGACCGCGCGGTGATCGTACGCACGGTCAACGAGGTGCGTGCCGCCTTCGACCATGTCTTCACCACCGGCGGCATCGGCCCGACGCACGACGACATCACCAGCGAATGCATCGCCGAGGCGTTCGGCGTGCCGTGGGAGCCGCACCCCGAGGCCTGGCCGAAGATGGAGGCCTCCTACAAGCCCGGTGAGTTCAACGCGGCTCGCCAGCGCATGGCCACCATGCCGCGCGGCGCGACGCTGATCGAGAACAGGGTTTCCAACGCACCCGGGTTCTCCATCGGCAACGTGCACGTCATGGCCGGCGTGCCGCGCATCATGCAGGCGATGTTCGATTCCCTCGCGCCGACGCTCGCGGGCGGCCGGCCCGTCGTCTCGCGCACGGTGCACGGCACGGGGCTGCTGGAGGGCCGCATCGCCGCCTCCCTCGCCGCCATCCAGGCGCGCCATCCCGGCCTCGATATCGGCAGCTACCCTTTCTACCGGCAGAGCGGCAACGGTGTTGCCATCGTCGCCAAGGGCACGGACCCCACCGACGCGGAGGCCGCGATCGCCGAGGCAACGGCGATGATCCGCGAGTTCGGCATCGAGCCCGTCCAGGGCGAGCCGCCGGCGTAGACGCCACGCGCGTTCCTTGATCGACCCGTTCCGCGCCGCCATATGGTGCGGCGCAGCAACCGGATACCCGCATGCCCCTCAGCGACCCCGCCCCGCGTAAGCACTTCCATACCCGCGCCATCACCATCCAGGGTTACGCGCGCGAGGACGGGCTCTACGACATCGAGGCCGAGCTTTCCGACACGCGCGCGGAAGGTTTCGCCAACCGCGATCGCGGCTGGATCCATCCGGGTGAGAAGCTGCACGGCATGAAGTTCCGCCTCACGATCGACGACCGCATGCTGATCCACGACAGCGAGGCGGTGACGGAGTTCGGCCCGTTCAACCATTGCGGCGGCGGAGCGGCGAATTTCTCGCGCCTCAAGGGGCTGACCATCAAGGCCGGTTTCCTGCGCGAGGCGGTCGGACGCGTGCACGGCACCGAGGGCTGCACGCACCTGCGCGAACTGATCCAGCAGATGGCTACCGTCGCCTTCCAGACGCTCTGGCCGGTGCGCATCCAGCGCGAGCGCGCGGCAGCCGAGGCGGCGCGCCAAGCCGGTCAGCAGCCGGCGAGGCCATCGGCCGACGACGGTTCCGCGCGCCTGATCGACTCCTGCTTCGCCTATGCCGCGAATGGCCCTGTGGTACGCGACCGCTGGCCGCATCTCTACACCGGCCCTAAGGAGCCGGTCGCCGAGACCGCGGGCGAAGCTCCGGCGGACTAGAAGCGTCGCTCGGCGAGGCTCTCGCGGCCCCTCTTATTTCGCCCCCGGCCTCTCCCGCATCGGGCGCAGTCGCGGCGTCCCGCACAGCCTCGGGCCCGGGCGCCTGGTCGCGGAAGACCACCGGCACGCGCGGCGTGCGGTCCACCTCCAGGCGGAACACGTCAAAGCGGTTGTAGTAGCCGACGATGTCGTGGATCTGCTTGGGCTCGACGCAGGCGTCGAGGTCGGCCTCGGCGTGCAGCAGCCCTTCCTCGCGCAGCATCGGCCCGACGCAGCGGCCGTCGGGCCCGACCAGCATCGAGACCGCCCGCGGCGTCGCCTCGATCACGCGCGCGGCCGCCGGCGACAGCGCCGAGAGCGCCGCGACGGCTTCCGCGTCGAGGCAGGCCGAGGCGACCAGGACGAAGCACTTGCCCTCGAACGCGTGCGCCGCGGCGCGGATCCGGATCGCCTCGGCAAGGTCGTAGGCGCCGTCCTCGCCAGGCGGGCGGCTCGGCCAGGCCGGAGGATAGGTCGCGACGTGCAGTTGCTCGCCCTGCGCGATGAGCGCGTAGCGCGCCAGCGGATTGGTGTTCTCGCCGCAGATCAGCATCCCGAGGCGGCCGATCGGCGTCGCGCAGACGCGCAGCCCCGCGCCGTCGCCCTCCGCCCAGACCAGCTTCTCGTAGAACGTGGGCATCAGCTTGCGGCGATGGTTGAGCACCGCCCCGTCGGGCCCGATCAGCAGGTTGCTGTTCCACAGGCAGCCGACCGAGATGTCGGTCGATTCCGAGAACCCGACTGAGACGTGGATCCCGTGCCGCCGCGCCGCCTCGCGCAGCCGCGCCACCTCGGCGCCGTTCGCGCGGATCGAGTTGGCGGCAAAGCGCTTGAACATCTCGTGGTTGCAGATCGGTGCCGCGAGCGCGGTCCACAGCGGGAAGCCGGGGATGAAGCTCTCCGCGAAGGCGACCAGGCTCGCGCCGCCGCGCGCGGCCTCGCCGATGGCGTCGACGGCCTTGTCCGTGGTGCGGCCGGCATCCATCCAGACCGGCGCGAGATGGGCGGCGCAGACGCGCACGCGGGGCAATGCGGGCATGGTTTCGTTTCCTTCCTTGTTGCCGCTGGTCAGCGCACCGTCCCCGCGGGACCGTCATAGCCCGGCGGCGGGCTCGTCTGCGTCATCGCGGCCAGCGGCAGCGGGAGGCCGTCGAGAAACGCGGAGACGGTCGCGGCGAAGGCACGCGGCCGCTCCGCGAACAGGCGGTGCCCCGCGTTCGGCACGTAGACCAGGCGCGCGTTGCGCAGCGTGTCGCGATAGTCCACGGCGCTCGCCCAACTCAGGTAGTCGCACTGGCCCTTGAGGATCAGCGCCGGCGTCGCGAGGCGGCGTAGCGCCGCGTGCGGATCCACCCCGCGCCAGGCCTGGCGGCGCAGCAGCATCGCGAGCGCGTAGAAGCCGGGATGCCCGCCGCTCGTGCGCGCCGGCGGATGGCAATAGAAGGCGGGCGCAAAGGCC
>JAJYFW010000373.1 GCA_021785335.1 Pseudomonadota bacterium | reverse complement strand
CGACACCGCCGCCCGCGAGATGGGCATCGACCGCGTGGAGCTGCGCCGGCGCAACCAGATCCGCGCCGACATGATCCCCTACAAGGCGCCGTCCACCATGGAGTACGACAGCGGCGACTTCCCCGCGATCCTCGACGAGGCCCTGGCCGCCGCGGACTACGAGGGCTTCGCGAAGCGCCGCGCCGAGAGCAACGCCCGCGGCAGGCTGCGCGGCCTCGGCATCGGCCAGTACCTGGAGGTCACGGCGCCCGCCAACAACGAGATGGGCGGCATCCGCTTCGAGGCGGACGGCTCCGTCACCATCGTCACCGGAACACTGGACTACGGCCAGGGCCACGCCACGCCCTTCGCCCAGGTCCTCGTCGACGCGCTCGGCGTGCCGTTCGAGAAGATCAACCTGCTCCAGGGCGACAGCGACCAGCTGCTGGCCGGCGGCGGCACCGGCGGCTCGCGCTCGATCATGAACAGCGGCGCCGCCATCCTCGCGGCCTCCGACGAGGTGATCGAGAAGGGCAAGAAGGCCGCGGCCCACGTGCTCGAGGCCGCGGTCAGCGACATCGAGTTCAACCGCGGCCGCTTCAACATCGCCGGCACCGACCGCGGCATCGACATCATGGAACTCGCGGCGAAGCTCCGCGTCGAGCAGAACCTGCCGGAGGGCGTGCCGGCAACGCTCGACGTCGGCCTCATCTTCCCCGGCACGCCCAGCGCCTTCCCCAACGGCTGCCATGTCTGCGAGATCGAGGTCGATCCCGAGACCGGCATCGCCGAGGTCGTCCGCTACCACATGGTCAACGATTTCGGCGTGCTGGTGAACCCGCTGATGGTGCAGGGCCAGGCGCATGGCGGCGTTGTGCAGGGCATCGGCCAGGCCCTCGGCGAGCGCGTGGTGTTCGACGCGGACGGCCAGGTGCTCAGCGGCTCCTACATGGACTACGCGCTGCCCCGCGCCGACCAGATCCCGGCGCTGCATTTCAAGAGCCACCCGGTCCCCGCCCGCACCAACGGCCTCGGCGCCAAGGGCTGCGGCGAGGCCGGCTGCGCCGGCTCGCTGCCCGCGGTCATGAACGCGCTGGTCGATGCGCTCTCGCAACGAGGCATCACCCACATCGACATGCCCGCGACGCCGGAGATCATCTGGAACGCCCTGCAGGCGGCGAAGAAGGGCTAAGCCTCGCAACCCTCGATCGCGCGCACCACGTCCGCGCGATCGAGGTCGCCGATCTCCCAGATCAGCACCAGCCGGCTGCCCGGCTGCGTCCCCTCCGGCGCCGTCGCCTGAGGCGCTGGCGCGACCGTCGCGCGCCGCCCCACCATCTGGAACAGCAGCGCCTCGCGCCGGTCATCGAGCGCCAGCACGCCCTTCGCCCGCACCAGCCTCGGCGCCAGCGCCTGCATCGCGGCCTGGAACCGCGGCAGCGACAGCGCGCCCCCGCTCCATGACAGGCTCTCGAAGCGCTCCGCCACCGGCCCCGCGCGCCGGCCGGGAGGACCCGCTTCATGCAACGCCGCGTCGAACAGCAGCCCCAGGTCGCCCTCGCGCAGCACGCGCCCACGCACTCCAAGCGCCCGCAGCGCCGCCTCGGCGTCCCCCGCCTGCGCTGGCGCCAGAAGGTCGCGCTTCGCCATCCACACGAAATCCGCGGCCCGCAACTGCGCCAGCAGCAACGGGTCGTCCTTCCGCTCGCCGGCCACCAGCGCCGCCGCGTCCGCGACGCCAACCACGGACTCGAGCGGCGTCTCGCGCCACACCACCGGGTCCAGCAGCGACGCCAGGATCGGCCCTGGCTCGGCCACCCCGCTCGTTTCGATCACGATCCCTTCCGGCGCCGGCTCGCGGCGCAGCAGCAGTGACAGCGTGCGCAGCAGGTCGCCCTGCAGCGCGCAGCAGATGCAGCCGTTGGCCAGCCCCACAATGCCGTCCGCCGAGCCCGCGATCAGCTCCGCGTCGATGTTCACCGCGCCGAAATCGTTGACCACGGCGGCGATCCGCATCCCCGCCCCGCCCAACATCCGGTTGATGAGGCTCGTCTTGCCGGCGCCGAGAAACCCCGTGACCAGGACGACGGGAACGCTCAAGCCAGCCCCCGGCCCGGCCTAGCGCCCGTGCGGCCGCCGCACCGGCCGCCCCGGCCGCGCGTCGCGCACCAGCTCGCCCGCGGAAACCACCGCCTCGCCATGCACCAGCACGTGGCGCATCCCCGCCGCCGCCTGGTTCATCGCCTTGAACGTCGCGCGGTCCTCGAGCGCGTCCCAGTCGAACACCACGATATCCGCGTCGCAGCCGGCCTGCAGCCGCCCCTTCGCGCGCATCGCCGGCGTGCTGTCGCCCAGGATTTGCGCCGGGATCAGCGTGCATTTCCCAAGCCCGTCCGAGAGGCTCATCGCGCGGCGCTCGCGCACCCAGCGCGCCAGGAACCGCGTGAACGTGCCCGAGGACCGCGGATGCGAGCTCATCCCCTCCGGCAGCGGCCAGGCATCGCCCTCGTAGACGCCGCCGTCCGGCTGCGTCCACGGCATCGCGTCGGAAGCGATCGCGCCCCCCGGAAACAGCACCGAGGCGTCCAGGATCTCCCGGTGCCTCTGGTTCGCTTCCGTATCGAGGAAATGCCACAGCACGATCGCGCCCGGGTCCTGCGCCTGCGCCCTGAGCACGTCCTCGTGCCGCTCGAACCGCCGCCCGGTGTCCAGCACCTCCAGCGCGCTCCAGTCCCGACCGCCGCGCCGCGCAAAATCCGGGTCGCGGAAGAACGCGGCACTCATCAGCGTCGATCCGGTTCCGTACGGATAGGCCTCGGTCGTGACAGGCAGCCCCTGGCGCTGCGCCGTCGCCACCAGCCGCGCGGCCAGCTCCGCGTCCATCATGGAGGTCGAGTTGAAGTGGCAGATATGCATATGCGCGCCGGTCGTGCCCGCATATCCCACCAGCCGCGTGTACGCCTCGATGGAGCTCTGCGGGTCCTCGTTGGCCATGAACGCCACGTGCGTATAGGTCGGCACGCCCAGTTCCGCGGCCAACTCGCACACGGAGGTCATCTCCTTCACCCCCGAGCCCGGCGCGTAGGCATTGAGCACGCCGATGCCGATGCCGCCCTCGTCCAGCCCCGCGCGCAGCATCGCCACCATCGCCGCGACCTCCTCGTCGCTCGCGATCGCGTCCGCCCAGCGCCGGTTGCCCGCATTCGCGGCCATGAACCCGAGGCCCGGCTGCGGCTCAACGCGGTTCATCACCGAGATCCGCGCCGTCAGCCAGTTCGCGGCACATCCGTAGTTGAGGGTGCGCCCGCGCGCCGCCTGTTCGGCGTACCAGCGCGAGACCGGCAGGGCGCCGGCCTCCAGTTCCAGCGTCGTCGTCACGCCGTCGAAGGCCTGCATCCGGTCGGCGGGCAGGGACTGCCCGTGCGCGT
>JAJYFW010000372.1 GCA_021785335.1 Pseudomonadota bacterium | reverse complement strand
GGGGAAGCGGATGTAGTGGAAGAAGCAGCGGCGCAGGAAAGCGTCCGGCAGTTCCTTCTCGTTGTTGGAGGTGATGATGACCACGGGACGGTGCGTCGCCGTAACGGTCTCGCCGGTCTCGTAGACGTGGAAGGTCATGCGGTCGAGTTCGAGCAGCAGGTCGTTGGGGAACTCGATGTCCGCCTTGTCGATCTCGTCGATCAGCACGACGACCGGCTCCGGCGCAATGAAGGCCTGCCAGAGCTTGCCGGGGATGATGTAGTTGCGGATGTCGTGCACGCGCGCATCGCCCAGCTGGCCGTCGCGCAGGCGGGAGACGGCGTCGTATTCGTAGAGGCCCTGCTGGGCGCGCGTGGTGGATTTGATGTGCCACTCGATGAGGTTGCGACCGAGGCTGGCTGCCACTTCGTGGGCGAGGACGGTCTTGCCGGTGCCGGGTTCGCCCTTGACGAGCAACGGGCGCTCCAGCGTGACAGCGGCGTTGACCGCGACCTCGAGGTCGCGCGTGGCGATGTAGCGTTCGGTGCTGCGGAAGGACACGAGATTACTCCGAGTGGACGCTGGATTTTCGGGGGGCAGCGTGGCGCGCGCAACGGGAATCAGACGGCGAGCAATCCGTCCGTCTTGATCTCGTCGAGAACAAAGAAGGTGCGGACCTGGCGCACGCCGGGGAGTGCCAGGAGTCTTTCCGCGTGCAGGCGGTTGTAGCCGGCGATGTCGCGGACGCGGACCTTCAGGAAGTAGTCCACGTCGCCGGCGACGAGGTGGCATTCGAGCACCGGGGCGAGCGCGCGGACCGCGGCCTCGAAGGCGGCGAAGCTTTCGCGGGTGGAGCGGTCGAGGACGACGCCGACGAGCACAATCGTCCCCTGCCCTACCGCCTGGGGGTCGATGTGCGCGCGGACAGTGCGGATGGTGCCGCGTTCGAACAGGCGGCGGGTGCGGGCGAGGCAGGCGGACTCAGAGAGGTGCGCGCGGGCGGCGAGTTCCTTATTCGAAAGCCGGCCGTCGGCCTGGAGCGCGCGCAGGATGCGACGGTCGGCGGCGTCGAGGTCGCCGGATGGAGAATTTTCTGCGGCAGATTGGTCTGACATACGCGGAAGATGCGGCGAAATGCCGCTCTCTGCCAAGAAAAACCTTGTCCTGGATCAGTCTTCCGCAGCCTATGCGCGCGCGGCGGCGCTATAAGGGCGGCAACCACAGCAAGGATTTCCGCCATGGACCTGTCGCGCTTTCCCCGCGTGAAACTCGCCTTCTTCCCCTCGCCCATCCACCGGCTCGACCGGATGTCCGACGAGCTCGGCATTGAGTTGTGGGCCAAGCGCGACGACATCGCCTCCGGGCTCGCGTTCGGCGGCAACAAGATCCGCAAGCTGGAGTTCCTCGCCGCCGACGCGCTGGCGCAGGGCTGCGACACGCTGGTCTCGATCGGGAATATCCAGAGCAACCATACGCGCCAGGTAGCGGCCGTCGCGGCCAAGCTCGGGATGAAGTGCCGGCTGGTGCAGGAGGAATGGACCAAGTGGCCGGACCCGACCTACGACAAGGTCGGCAACATCCTGCTCTCGCGGATCATGGGAGCCGAGACGATTCTGGAGGGCGAGGGCTACTCCACGGCCGAGAAGCAGACCTGGCAGCAGGCGCTCGACCAGGTGCGGCGGGAAGGTGGCAAGCCGTATGCGATCCCCGCGGGCGCGTCCGATCATCCGCTGGGCGGGCTGGGCTATGCGGGGTTTGCCGAGGAGGTCGCGGCGCAGGAGAAGGACATGGGGATGTTCTTCGACACCGTGGTAACCGCGACCTGCACCGGCTCGACCCAGGCGGGTATGGTCGTGGGGTTCGCGGCGCAAAGCCGCAAGCGGCGGCTGATCGGCATCGACACCGCGGCGGATGCGCAGATGACGCGCCGGGCGGTAACCAAGATCGCGCACCAGACCGCGGCGGCAGTGGGACTCAACACGGCGATCAGGGACGAGGACATCGTGATCGATCCGCGTTTCTGCGGGCCGGATTACGGGCTGCCGGACGACGCCACGATCGGGGCGATCCGCATGGCGGCGACGCACGAGGGGATGCTCACGGACCCCGTCTATGAGGGAAAGAGCATGGCGGGCGTGATCGCGATGGCGAAGGCGGGCGAGTTCGAGAAGGGTGCCAAGGTGCTCTACGTGCATCTCGGCGGCGCGCCGGCGCTCAACGCCTATCATTCGGCGTTCGAGAACTAGCCACCCGGTTGCGGTTGGGGGCGCGCGGCCGGTCCGCGCGTCAGCCGCTGGTCGCCTCGTGGACGACGAGGATGCGGGCGAGGCTGCGCAGCACCGGCTTTTCGATCAGCTTGCCCTCGAAGACGAGGAGGCCGCCCTCGCATGCGTCCCACGCCGCCATGACGCGGCGGGCGTAGTCGACGGTCTGCGCGTCGGGGGCGAAGACCGCGTTGATGTCGGGGATCTGCTTCGGGTGGATCGCGCCCTTGCCGCTGAAGCCGAGTTCGGCCGAGAGTTGCGCCTCCCGCAGCATGCCCTCGCGGTCGTTGAGGTCGAGATAGGGTACGTCGATCACGTCGAGCCCTTGCGTCGCGGCGGCATGCACGATGCGCGAGCGGGCGTATTGCAGGGCCATCCAGGTGGACTTGCAGCGCAGGTCGGCGGCCATGTCGACGCCGCCGAAGAACAGGGCCTCGATGCGGTTGCTGGCGCGCGCGATCGCGTGCGCCGCTTCCAGCGCCTCGTTCGTCTCGATGATGACATGCAGCCGCGTCGGCTTCCTGTACTCGTCGAGCAGGTCGGAGAGGTTGCGCACCTCCTCCGGGCCCTTGACCTTGGGCAGCATGATCGCGGGGATCGGCTCGGGCGCGTCGATCAGCGCCCTGACGTCGGCCATCCCGTCGAGCGTGCGCAGGCAGTTGATGCGAATGATCCGCTCGACCCGCGCGGGGCCCTCGGCGCGGGGCAGTTCGGCGAAGGCGACGTCGCGGGCGAGGTTCTTGTCCTTGGGCGCGATCGCGTCCTCGAGATCGACGCAGACGATGTCCGTGCCGCTCGCCAGGGCCTTGGAGAACATCGCGGGGCGGTTTCCCGGCGCGAAGATAAAGCTGCGGCGGGGGCGCAGGGGCGAGAGCGGGCTGGACATCGGGACCTCACTTCACACTAGGTCGTCGGATTGGGGGTCGTCGGATTGGGCCGTCGCGACGGGATCAGGACCCTGGCTTTCTGGTGCATGCGCGTAAGGCCGGCAATGGGCCGCGGCAAAGCGGGGCGGCGAGGGCACGCATTGTGCGGCCCAGAGGCGTAACGTTTTGATTTGCAACGGAAAACTGTCGGATGGTGGGCGCGACAGGGATTGAACCTGTGACCCCCACCGTGTCAAGGTGGTGCTCTCCCGCTGAGCTACGCGCCCATCCGACGCGCGCTTCGT
>JAJYFW010000371.1 GCA_021785335.1 Pseudomonadota bacterium | reverse complement strand
TTCGTTGATGTGCCGCATGGGCCAATTGTCCTCGAGGATCCAGGACAGTTCGACGCGCTCGAAGCCCATGCCGGCGGCGTCGCGGCGCACGGCGTCCATCAGCAGGAACGGCAGCAGCTTGCCGATGATGCCCTGCTGCGCCGCGCGGCGGATGCCCATCAGCGGCACCCGTGCCGTCTTCACGCCTCTCACCTTCAGCCGCCACAGCAGCTTCGCCCAGCCGAACGGCAGCAGCCTGCCGCCGAGGTCGCGGATCGCCTCGTTGAGGTTGGGCAGGCAGACGAGGAAGCCGACGGGCTCGCCCCTGAGCGAGACGATGCTCACCAGCCGCGGGTCCAGCAGCGGCTTGAGCGACTTCGCGAGATGCTCCGTCTCGGCCTCGCAGAGCGGTACGAAGCCCCAATTGTCGGCCCAGGCATCGTTGAAGATCGCGGTGATGGTGCGGACCTCGTCGTGATAGCGCCTGAGGTCGAGGCGCCGCACCGCGACCTCCGCCGGCAGCGGGCGGTCCAGCAGGCGGCGGGCGGAGGCCGGCAGGTCGACGGTGACGTCGTAGAGATAGGCGATCACGTCCTTCGCCTTGGCGAAGCCCAGCGCCTCCAGCCGCTTGCCGACATAGGGCAGATCGTGGCCCATCAGCAGCATCGGTGGGGTATCGAAACCATCGACCAGCAGCCCCGTCTCCTCGTTGATGTTGAGGTTGAACGGTCCCTGCATGCGCCGCATGCCGCGCGCGCGCAGCCACGCGGCCGCGGTCTCCACCAGTGCCTGGAACACCTCGGGGTCGTCCTCGGCGGCGATCATGCCGAACAGGCCCGGGGCGTCCGGGCGCAGCGCGAGCGCCTGGCGGTCGACCTGGGCGCTGATCCGCCCCACGTCGCGCCCGTCGCGCCGCGCGAGCCAGAATTGCACCTCGGCATGCGAGAAGAACGGGTTTTTCGCCGTCAGCGCGTCCCGCCGCTCCAGGTGCAGCGGCGCCACGTAGTTGGGGTCGCCGCGGTGCAGGCGCCCGGGCAGGCGGATGAACCGGTTGAGCAGCGCGCGCCCCTCGACGGGAACGATCTCGACGCCGCTCACGGCAGTTCCCAGCCGAATTCCCGCGCCATGCCGTTTTCGCCTTCCAATCGTTCGTGCGGGCGCCATCGAAGCGCGGCCGCCCCGCCGCGGCAAGTCGCGGTGGAGGGCGCGGGCCCGCGTGGCCCGCGCCCGGCCAGTCAGGTCCAGCTCGAGAGATAGAAGCGCGGCAGCTCGTCCGGGAACGGCTCGAACTTCAGCGTCTTCACGAAGGCGTAATAATCAACGAAGGTGAACAGCGGCAGCCAGTCGGCGTTGGCGGTGATGCGGTGGATGGCCTCGCCGTAGTCTTTCAGCCGCTGCTGCGGCTCGTTGACGGACCCGCCCTCCTTCACCAGCTTCTCGATCACCGGGTCGCGCACGTAGTCGGCCTTCCCGCCCGTGAAATAGAACGGCAGGATCGCGGAGACGTCGTTGATCGAATAGCTGCCCCAGCTGCCGGCGTTCATCTGCGCCTGGCCGGAGAGCACCTTCTGCACCACTGCGCCCACCTGCAGCTGCTCGATCTGCGCGTTGATGCCCACCGCCTTGAGGTAGTTCTGGATCGCGGCGTTCCAGGAAGGCAGTAGGTAGGTCACCAGCGTGGTGGAGAACCCGTGCGGGTAGCCGGCCTCGGCGAGCAGTTGCTTCGCCTTCGCGGGATCGTAGGGGTAGTTGACCGCGGCCGACGCCACGCAGCCGAACTGGCTCGGGTAGCAGGGCGCCGCGATCGCCTCCGAGCCGCCCTGCACCAGGTCCTTCGCCATCGCCGCGCGGTCGATCGCGTAGGAGATCGCCTGGCGCACCTTGACGTTGGTCATCGGGTTGCCCTTGCCGGTCCGCCCCGCGGCGTCCATCTGCAGGTAGCCGATGCGCATCGAGGGCGAGCGCACCGCCTCGCGCCCCGGCAGCGCGTTCAGGTTGGCGAACTGGTCCGGGTTGAATTGCCAGATCCAGTCCGCCTGGCCGCTGATGAAGGCGGTGAGCTCGCCCGCGGCGTCGAGCACCTCGGTGATCTTGATGTACTTGATCGCGGGCTTTCCCTTCGGGCTGCCGGCGTAGTAGCCGTCGAACCGCTCGAGGTCGATCTCGCTGCTGCCGCTGACGCGCGTGATCTTGTAGGGCCCGGCGCCGACCGGCTGCTTCGAATACGCTTCCGGCCCCACCTTCTCGCGGTACATCTTGGGATAGATCGGCAGCACCATCGAGAAATACTCGATCGCCGCGGGGAAGACGCTCTTCAGCTCGATCCGCACCTGGTGGTCGTTGAGCTTCTTGGCACCCTTGATGAAGGCGAAATTGCTCGGGACCGAGACCTTGGGGTCATGCAGGATCGTCTCGAACGTGTAGACCACGTCGTCCGCGCCGAACGGATCACCGTTGTGGAACTTCACGCCCTCGCGCAGCGTGAAGTCGATCGTCGTTGGCGTCGACAGCTTCCAGTCCGTCGCCAGCAGCGGCACGTTCTTGAAGGTGTGCGGGTCGCGGTACGTCAGCCCATCCCAGCATTGGTAGGCGACGATGAGGCCGGTGCGCAGGTTGTTGCGATAGGGATCGACGTCGGGGATCGCGTCGCGCCAGGTGATGCGCAGCGTGTCGTTGGCCTTGCCGGCGAACGCCGTGCCGGTCAGCTCCGGCATCGCGCCGATGGCTGCCGCGGTACCGAGGAAGGTGCGTCGTTTCATGATCGTCTCCTTCTGGTTGTCAGGTCGGAACGGGTTGGACGAGGTGGCACTCGACATCCCCGCGTGCCGGCGCCTGCGTGGCGCAGCGCGCGATCGCTGCCGGGCAGCGTGGATGGAAGCGGCAGCCGGCGGGAATGTTCGCCGGGTCCGGCACCGCATCGCCGAGCGGCAGCTCCGGCAGGCCGAGCCCGGGTTCCGGTGTCAGCACGGAGGCGAGCAGCGCCTTCGTGTACGGGTGGCGCGGGGCTGCGAACACCGATCCGGCCTCCCCGCGCTCGACGACGCGCCCGAGATACATGATCGCGACCTCGTCCGCGACGTGCTCCACCACCGCGAGATTGTGGCTGATCATCACGAGCGTGAGGTTGAATGCGGCACGCAGCTCCGCGAGCAGGTTCAGGATCTGCGCCTGCACCGAGACGTCGAGCGCGGAGGTCGGCTCGTCGCAGATCAGGATGCGCGGCTCCAGCACCAGTGCGCGCGCGATCGCCACGCGCTGGCGCTGCCCGCCGGAAAGCTGGCCCGGGTAGCGCGTCGCCATCTCGGGCGCGAGGCCGACGCGCGACAGCATCGAGAGCGCCCGCTCCCGCCGCTCGGCGCGCGCCACGCCCGCCGCGCGCAGCGGCAGCGCCACGATCTCGCCCACGCGCCGGCGCGGGTTGAGCGAACTCGCCGGATCCTGGAACACCGGC
>JAJYFW010000370.1 GCA_021785335.1 Pseudomonadota bacterium | reverse complement strand
GTCCGTCCACCGTGCGCAGCCCCCGCGCCGCCGCGCGCAGCAGCCCGGTCTCGAGCGGCACGTAGACCACGTCGTAGACGATCGCGTGTGCCGGCAGCGTCGCGAGATCGAGTTCGTTCGCCGGCTGGCCGGTCATGCCCAGGCTGGTCGCGTTCACCAGCAGGTCGGTCGCGGCCAGCGCCGCGGGCAACTCGCCCATCGAGTGCGCCGAGACACCGGGCCCGAAACGTGTCGCCAGCGCTTCGGCCTTGTCCAGCGTGCGGTTGAACACGCCCACGGTGAAGCCGCGCTGGCGCAGCCCGTGGATCGCCGCTCGCGCCGCCCCGCCGGCGCCGAGCAGCGCCGCGCGGCCTGGCCGCGCGGCCCAGCCTGGGGCGCGCTCGTCGAGATTGCCGATGAAGCCGATCGCGTCGGTATTGCCGCCGACCAGCGTCTCGCCTTCATACCAGAGTGTGTTGACCGCCCCCATCACCTCCGCGGCGGCATCGAGCCGGCCGACATGAGGGATCACCGCGGTCTTGTGCGGGACGGTCACGTTGCCCCCGGCCCAGCCCGCGGCGCGGAAACCCTGGAAGAACCGGTCGAGTTCCGCCGGCGGAATATCCAGCCGCTCATAGCTGCCGTCGATCCCGTAGCGCTTCAGCCAGTAGCCATGCAGCATCGGCGAGCGGGAATGGGCAATCGGGTGGCCCATGACGAAGGCACGGATGGTCATGCGCTGGCTCCGGTGACGCGGGTAAGCTTGCCGCCGCGCTGCTCCGCGGCAATCGGCGAGAAATCGTAGGTGGCATAGATCTCGGTGCGAAACGCGCCCCAGGCGGTTGTCTCGACGGCGCGGTTGACCTCGCGCAGCCGGCTCGCGGGGAAGCGCAGCGTCACCACCTGCCCGAGCCCCATCATCACGTACCAGCTCACGACCTCCACGCCGGCAGGTGGGAAATTCTCGAAATGCCCGTTGGCCGCGAGGCGCTGCTGCTGCTCGGCAAGCGGCATCGACTGGTCGTGGCGCAGCAGCACCGACAGCATCATCGTCTCACCCGTGGCACTGGTCACGCCCCGTTCCTCCCCATGCGCGCGCGGCTGTTATCAGAGGGGCGCGCGAGCTGCAATTTCGCCATGAGGTCCGGGTTTCGGGGGGCGTTACGGTGCGCCCTCGAGCAGCGCGCGGAAACCCTCCTCGTCCAGCACCGTGATGCCCAGTTCCGCCGCCTTGCGCGCCTTGCTGCCGGCATCGGCGCCGATCACCACATAGTCCGTGCGCTTGGAAACGCTGTCCGTGACCTTCGCCCCATGACGCTCCGCCATCGCCTTCGCCTCCGGTCGCGACAGCGTCGGCAGCGTGCCGGTGAACACCACCGTCTTGCCCGCGAGCACGCCGCCACCCGAAACCTCCTCCGGCTCGACGGCAAGTTCCGCCGCCAGCGCACGCACCGCGTGGACGTTACGCTCCTCGCCGAAGAACTCCGCGAGCTCCTCGGCGATGGCGGGCCCGATGCCGATGATGCTGGTCACTGCGACGTGCGCCTCCGAATCCGGATCGACCGCCTCCTGCATCGCCGCAAGAAATGTTTCGAGGTCGCCGTAATGCCTCGCCAGTAGCCTGGCATTGGCGGCCCCGATGCGCCTTATGCCGAGCGCGTAGATAAAGCGCGCGAGCCCGATCCGCCGCCGCTCGTTGATCGCGCGCACCAGGTTCGCCGCCGACTGCTCGCCCCAGCCCTCGAGCTTCGCGATCTCGTCCTCCCGCGCCGGCAGCCGGAAGATGTCGGCGGGCGAGCGGATCCAGCCCAGCGCATGGAATTCATGCACCGATTTCTCGCCCATCCCCTCGATGTCGAAGGCCCCACGCGAGGCAAAATGGATCAGTCGCTCCTCCACCTGCGCGGGGCATGTCAGGCCCCCGGAGCAGCGCCACACCACCTCGCCCTCGGCCCGCACCGCATGGCTGCCGCAGACCGGGCAGCGCCGCGGGAAGTGGAACACATGCGCGCCATGCGGCCTGGCCTCCGCCACGATGCCGAGGACCTGCGGGATCACGTCGCCCGCCCGCTGGATGCGCACCGTATCGCCCACGCGCACGTCGAGCCGCCTGATTTCGTCCTCGTTGTGCAGGGTCGCCCGCGCCACCAGCACGCCGCCGACATTCACCGGCTCCAGGATCGCGACCGGCGTCAGCGCGCCCGTGCGTCCCACCTGGATCTGGATATCGAGCAGTTTCGTCGTCGCCTGCTCGGCCGGGAACTTCCACGCAATCGCCCAGCGCGGCTCGCGTCCGACGAAGCCGAGCCGCGCCTGCAACGCGATTTCGTCGATCTTGTAGACCACGCCATCGATGTCATAGGCGAGATCGGCGCGCCGCGCCGCCATCTCGTCCTGGAATGCGGGCGCATCCGTTTCCGCATCGAGACGACGCGACAGTGGGTTCACCACGAAGCCCCAATGCCGCAGCCGTTCCAGATACGCCCAGTGGCTCGCCGCCACCGCCTCACTGGTCTCGCCCATCGCATAGGCGAAGAAGGAGAGGGGGCGCGACGCCGTGATCGCGGCGTCGAGCTGGCGCAGCGAGCCCGCGGCCGCGTTGCGCGGATTGGCGAACACCTTGCCGCCCGCCTTTTCCTGCGCGGCGTTGAGCGCCAGGAAATCCGCTTTCGTCATAAACACCTCGCCGCGGATCTCGATGCGCGCCGGCACCTTGCCCTTCAGCTTCGCGGGAATGGTGGGGATGGTGCGGACATTGGCTGTCACGTCCTCGCCCTCGCTGCCGTCGCCGCGCGTCCCCGCGCGCACCAGCGCCCCGTCCTCGTAGGTGAGCGAGAGCGAGAGCCCGTCGATCTTCGGCTCGCCCACCATCCCGAACGACTGTGCCCGGGCAAGAAACCGCCGCGCCCGGTCGCAGAATTCGGCGAATTCCTCCGGCGCGAAGACGTTGCCCAGCGAAAGCATCGGCACGCGGTGGACGATCTTGGCAAACCCCGCGACCGGCGCCGCGCCCACGCGTCGCGACGGGGAATCCGGCCGCACCAGATGCGGAAACCGGGCCTCGATGGCGTCGTTGCGACGCCGCAACGCATCGTATTCCGCGTCTGAGATCAGCGGCGCGTCCATCTCGTGATAGGCGCGGTCGTGCTTCGCGATCTCGGCCGCGAGGAAGGCGAGCTCCATCTTCGCCTCCCCCTCGTCGAGCTGCTCGGGCGGTTTCAGCTCTGGCTGGGTCATGTGGAGAGCAGGGCGTCGGCCGCGTCGCGCGCCGCCTGGGTGACGCGCGATCCCGCGAGCATGCGCGCGATCTCCTCGCGCCGGGCCTCGCCGTCCAGCGGCTCGACAACGGTGCGCGCGCGCTTGCCGATCTCCTTGGCCACGCGCAGATGCGCGGCCCCGCGTGCGGCGACCTGCGGCGAATGCGTCACCAGCAGCACCTGCACATCGTCAGCGATTGTAGCC
>JAJYFW010000369.1 GCA_021785335.1 Pseudomonadota bacterium | reverse complement strand
GGTGAAGCGGCCGATTTCTACGCCCAGATAGGTCTTCTCACGCACATCCATCTCCACCATCCTCCCCTGCTTCGCATGACTACCGCGGATCGCCTCTACGCCGGCGCTACGACGTTTGTTATTACCTTGCCGGCGCCGGCTCATTCTCCGCCAGGGTGACACCCAGCGCGGCAGCGGCCCGGCGCACGTACCGATCGGTCTGCTCGAAGGCGCTCGCCAGCGGCCGCGCTGTGGCGACGTCGGCGATCTCGGCGAAGCGGGCGGCGATGGTCTCGGGCGTGCGCTCCGCCTCGGGCAGAAAGACCCCCTCGGATTCGAGGATGTGAGTAACCGCAAAGCAGCCCGCCCCCGCCGCCAAAATGACGCGTGACGGCGCCTGCTCGCTCACCAGATAGAGCACCGCCGGTGTGATCGCCTCGGGAGCCATCAGACCGAGTACCTTGGGCGGCAGCATTTCCGCGGTCATGCGTGTGGCCGCCGTGGGCGCCAGGGTGCTGACGCGAATGCCATTCTTTGCCCCTTCGGCATGCAGGACGTTCATCAGGCCGACCATGGCCGCCTTGGCGGCGCCGTAGTTGGCCTGACCAAAGTTGCCGTAGATGCCGGAGCCGGAGGTCGTGAGGACGACCCGGCCGTAGTTCTGCGCCCGCATGATCTCCCATACCGCCTTGGTGCAGTTGACGGTGCCCATCAGATGGACCTCGACCACGGCGCGGAAGTCCGCCAACTCCATCTTGGCGAAAGACTTGTCGCGCAGAATGCCCGCGTTGTTGATCAGGATGTCGACGCGGCCCCACGCCGACCTGGCGTCCTCCACCATGGCCGCCACCTGCTCGAAACGCGAAACATCGGCGCCGTTCGCCATCGCCTCACTGCCGCCGGCGCGGATCTCCGCAGCCACCGCTTCGGCGGCGGCAGAGGAACCGCCGGTGCCGTCGCGGGCGCCGCCGAAATCGTTCACCATCACTTTGGCGCCGCGCGCCGCCAGTTGCAGGGCGTGACAGCGCCCCAGGCCATTGCCAGCGCCGGTAACGATCGCCACCCGCCCGTCGTACCGAATCGTCATCGCAACTTAATCCTCCGTTGCCGTCCCATTTCCTTACGGCGTTTACGGCTAGAAGCCGCGGTAGCAAGCGACCCGGTCGGCATGGAACGCGGCGTCGCCGAGCAGTTCGGCCGCCACCCGTGCCCGCTTCATGAACAGGCCGATATCGATCTCGTCGGTCATGCCCATGCCGCCGAACATCTGCACCGCCTCGGATACCGCCAGACGTGCCACCTCGGCCGCCTTCGCCTTGGCCATGCTCACGATCGGCCCGGCGATGTCGGTACCCGCATCCAGCGCCTGGCCGGCCGCCAGCACCGCTGACCGCAACAGTTCAATCTCGCAGTAGAGATGGGCGGCGCGATGCTGCAATGCCTGGAACGACCCGATCGGCCGGCCGAATTGCCGGCGTTCCTTGAGGTAGGCGAGCGTTCTTTCGAAAACCTCGCCGCTGACGCCAAGCAGTTCCGCCGCCACCGCCGCGCGCCCCGCATCGAGAATCCGTTCCAGCAACCCCGATCGACCGCCGGCCTCGCCGAGCATGGCCGTGCCGTCCGCCACAACCCCATCGAAGCGAACGACGGCAGCGTTGCGGCTATCCACGATGCCGCTGCGCATCACCGCCAGTCCTGGGCTGCCGGCTTCGACCAGGAACAGCGAGAGGCCGGCAACTTCGCCGGTGGCGCCCCCGCTGCGCGCCACCACCACAAAAGCGTCGGCGACATGCCCGTCAAGCACCAATACCTTGGAACCATGAAGGCGGAAGCCGTTGCCGTGCGGGGTGGCGGTGAGTTGCGTGGCGGCGGGATCGTGTTTCCGTCCCTCGTCCACCGCCAGGGCGATCACCGCGTCGCCGGCCGCGATGGCGGGCAGCCAGCGCTCCGCCAGAGAGGACGAACGACCGTGCCTCAGCGCGGTCGCCGCAAGAATGGCGCTCGACAGGAACGGCGACGCCACCAGGTTGCGTCCCATGCGCTCGCTCAATACGCCGGCGCCGACATGGCCGAAATCGACACCCCCGTGCTCCTCCGCCACCAGCACGCCGGCCCAGCCCATCGCCGCCATTTCCCGCCAGGTGGCGCGGTCGAAGCCGTCGCCGTCGCCGGAATCGCGCAGACGGCGCAATTGGGCGACCGGCGCCTTTTCGGCCAGGAAGTCGCGGGCGGTCTGCTCCAGCAGAACCTGTTCTTCGCTCAAGGTCAGCATGGGTCAGGCCTCCGGCAGTGCGAGGATGGCCTTGGCGATGATGTTGAGCATCACCTCGGAGGTGCCGCCCTCGATCGAGTTCGCCTTGGTGCGCAGCCATTCCCGCGCCAGCGCGCCGTGGTCGCTGCCCTCCCCCTCCCAGGCCAGGCCGGCGATCCCGGCAGCCGCCATGATCAGTTCGTAGCGGCGCTTGTTCATCTCTGTGCCGCAATATTTGAGCAGGGCCGATTTGGCGCCGACGCCTTGCCCGCCCGCCGCCTCGTCCCTGATGCGGTCGACGGTGAGGGAAAGCGCCCACGAATCGATCTCTGCACGGGCGATGTCGGCGCGCAGGAAGGGGTCGGCGAGGCGACCCGAGGCGTCGCGCCCGACCACGGCCACCGCCTCGGCGACCAGCGAGCGCTTGCCCAGCGCCTCGGGTCCGCCGCCGATGCTTTCACGCTCGTGCGTCAGCAGATACTTGGCGATGTCCCAGCCCTTGTTGATCTCGCCGACCAGGTTTTTCTTCGGCACCCGCACCGAGTCGAAGACGAGGTAGTCGCCCCACTGGGGACCGCGCGACGGCGGCCCCTGCATGCCGCTGCGGAAGATGCGCCGGAAGTTCCAGTCCCAGTTCTCGTGCTGCCGCAGGTACACCGTGGGATGCTGGATGTCGACGGACGAGAAGTGCCGCCGCTTGTCGATCAGGTCACGTGGATCGTACGCCACCGTGATCGGCCCGGTGGCCAGGAACAGCGAGTCCTCGGCGTCGCGGATCTCGACCGAGTCGATGGTGACGCCGGTGAGATAGCTGCCGCTGATCCGGCCCAGGTAGACGCGCCCGTGCACGGCCGCCGTGACGCGGTCCTGCACCAGCCGGCGCACCTGATCCTGCCCCCAGCCGGTCTGCGTGAGCACCATCACGCCGCCCACGGCCAGGAGGACGAGCGACACCACCAGGCCCAGGCTCACGAAGAGGACGATGCGCCGGCGCGACATCGGCTAGAACTCCGGACCCACGGAGAACGTGAGCGTGAGCCGGTGGAAGAAGCCCGACGATTGCGACGGGGCGAACGTGGCCGGGCACGCCTGTTCGGCCTGCGTGTAGGTAGTGCCTGCACTGCCGGTCTGCACGCTCACGGGAATCGTATTGCCGGGACTGACGCAGTACAGCGGGGCCACCCCGGTCTCGCGATTCACGCTCGCGTCGTAGTATATCGGG
>JAJYFW010000368.1 GCA_021785335.1 Pseudomonadota bacterium | reverse complement strand
CGATCCTGCACGGGTTGCCGCTGATCGGCGTGCTGCTCGCCGCCTTCATCGTGACGATGGTGGTCTGCGGCGGCATCGGCATGTCGATTGAGCGCTTCTTCCTGCGCCGCCTGCGCGCGGTGAAGGGGCCGGCGTCGATGATCACCACCATCGGCATCTCCTACATCCTGTCCAACTCCGTGCTGCTGTTCATCGGCGGGCAGGGCTTCAACTTTCCCAACCCGATCCCGCCGGTGAAGTTCCACTTCGGCCAGGCGGTGATGCAGGTCGAGCAGCCGCTGATCTGGGTGGTCTCCGCGGTGCTGATGCTGGGGCTGACCTATTTCGTTCAGGCAACGAAACTCGGCAAGGCGATGCGCGCGACCGCCCAGGACCAGGAAGCCGCGCGCATGATGGGCGTGGATGTGGACCGGGTGATCCTGACCTCGTTCTTCCTCGGTTCCGCACTCGCCGGGGCCGCCGCCGTGATCTTCGGCCTCTACTACGAGTACACGAACTTCTACATCGGTTTCGACGCCGGCCTGCGCGCGTTCACCGCGGCGGTGCTGGGCGGCATCGGCAACGTGCCCGGCGCGATGCTCGGCGGCATGCTGATCGGCATCATCGAGACCATGACCTCGCAGTTCATCTCCACCAACTGGGCCGAGGTCGTCATTTTCTCCATCCTGGTCATCGTGCTCGTGTTCCGCCCCGCGGGACTGCTCGGGCGCATTGCCCCCAACAAGTCGTGACAGAGGCTCCATGAGCACCACCACCGCGGGCGCGATGAACGCCCCCTCCCAGGCAAGCGCCCGGCGCAAGACCGTCGGCCTGTCGCTGCTGTTCGTGGCGATGCTGGTCTTTCCGTTGCTGCCGCTGACCGGCATTCCGTTCTTCGTCAACCTGGGCGGCCAGGCGAACGTGGATGTCCTGTCCACCACCATCTCCTATGCGCTGCTGGCGATGGGGCTGAACATCGTCGTCGGCTTCGCCGGCCTGCTCGACCTCGGCTACGCCGCGTTCTTCGCCATCGGGGCCTATCTCTACGGCGTGCTCACCGCCTTCCAGGTGATGCCGCACTGGTCGAACGTCTGGGAGCCGTTCGCCTATCTCGGCCTCGTGCACAAGATCAGCATGGGGGGCGCGGAGGTGGTGCACTTCACGCTGAGCTTCTGGCTCGCCATCCCGCTCTCCGCACTGGTCGCGGCCTTGTTCGGCGTGCTGTTCGGCTTCCCAACGCTGCGGCTGCGCGGCGATTACCTGGCCATTGTGACCCTCGGCTTCGGCGAGATCGTGCCGATCGTGTTCCTCAACGCGACGCCGATCACCAACGGCGCCGCCGGCCTCAACGGCATCCAGGCGCCGCGGCTGTTCGGCTACGATTTTGGAATCAATTCGGTTCCGTATTATTACGTCGCGATTGTCCTCATCGTCGCGATGATCTTCATCAGCATCCGATTGCGCGATTCGCGGATCGGGCGCGCGTGGATGGCGATCCGCGAGGACGAGATCGGCGCCTCGGCGATGGGCGTGAACCTGGTCAATTTCAAGCTGCTGGCCTTCGCCACCGGTGCGGCGATCGCGGGTATCGCGGGCACGTTCTACATCGCCAAGCTGCAGACCGCGACGCCGGACATGTTCAACTTCAACGTCTCGGCGATGATCCTGGTGATGGTCGTGCTCGGCGGCATGGGCTCGGTCTGGGGCGCGGTCGCGGGCGCGGTGCTGCTGTCGGTGCTGCAGTTCTGGTTCCTGCAGGACCTCACGAGCTGGATCCACACCTTCGGCGAGATGACCGGCTTCACCTATCTCACCAAGCTCGACCTGGTGCAGTCGATCGACCTCATCTTCGGCATCATCCTCGTCGTCATGATGCTGTTCCGCCGTGAGGGGCTGATCCCCGCGGTGCGCCGCTCGCCCAACCTCAACTTCGACGCGCAGCACGCGGTGGTGCAGCGCGGCGGGTTCGTCGGCAAGGAAAAGCTCGGCCGCTACACGGCCGAACCGGGCAACGCGCTGGAGATCAAGGACGTCACGGTGCGTTTCGGCGGGCTGGTGGCGCTCAACAAGGTCAACATCATTGTGCCCTCGGGCAGCGTGGTCGCGGTGATCGGGCCGAACGGCTCGGGCAAGTCCACGCTGTTCAACGTCATCACCGGCCTGGTGCAGGCGGAATCCGGCTCGATCAAGTACCACGGCGCGGAGATCCTCGGCCTCGCGCCGCACAAGGTGCTGGAGAAGGGGATCGCGCGCACGTTCCAGAACATCCGCCTGTTCCCCAACCTCACGGTGCTGGAGAACGTGCTGGTCGGCCAGCACGCGCGGCTGCGCACCGGCCCGTTCGGCGCCATCCTGCGCCTGCCGGGCACGCGCGCGGAGGAGACGCGGGCGGTCGAGTGGGCGAAGGACATCATCTCGATGTTCGGCAACCGGCTCGCGCCGCGCGCCGCGCAGACGGTGAGCGGGCTTTCCTACGCCAACCGAAGGCGCGTGGAGATCGCCAGGGCACTCGCCTCACGGCCGAAGATCCTGCTGCTCGACGAGCCCACCGCGGGCATGAACCCGAACGAGACGCTGGAGCTCGCGGAGCAGATCAGGGACCTCAAGAGCCTCGGGCTCACCATCGTGCTCATCGAGCACAAGCTCGACGTGGTGACGCGGCTCGCGGACAACGTCATCGTGCTCGACCACGGCGAGAAGATCGCCGAGGGCCCGGCCGACGAGGTCCGTCGCAACGAAGAAGTGCTGCGCGCCTATCTCGGCCGCGCCGCTGGAGAAGCCGCCCATGCCGCTTGATGCCACCTCGGGCCTGCTGCTCGAGTTCAAGAACGTCAACACCTACTACGGCGACCTGCACGTCCTGAAGGACGTGAGCTACGAGATCCGCCACGGCGAGATCGTGAGCCTGCTCGGCGGCAATGCCTGCGGCAAATCCACCACCATGAAGACCGTCATGGGCGTGGTGCGGCCGAAGACCGGCACCGTGATCTTCGACGGCACGCCGATCGAGAACATGCCGACCTCCGAGCGCGTCAGGCGCGGCATCGCGCCGGTGCTCGAGGCGCGGCGGCTGTTCCCGCGCATGACCGTGTTCGAGAACCTCGAGATGGGCGCCTTCATGCGCAAGAAGGGGCCGGAGTTCGACGAGGACCTGGAGCGCGTCTACGAGCTGTTCCCGCGCGTCAAGGAGCGGCGCAACCAGCTCGCCGGCACGCTCTCGGGCGGCGAGCAGCAGATGGTGGCGATGGGCCGCGCGCTGATGGCCCGCCCGCGCCTGATCTGCATGGACGAGCCCTCGATGGGGCTGTCGCCGCTATACGTGGAGCAGGTGTTCGACATCATTCAGACGATCAACAAGCAGGGCACCTCGATCTTCATGGTCGAGCAGAACGCCTCGATGGCGCTGTCCATCGCGCACCGCGCCTATGTGCTGCAGACCGGCGTCGTCGTGCTTTCCGGCACGGCGGCGGAGCTGC
>JAJYFW010000367.1 GCA_021785335.1 Pseudomonadota bacterium | reverse complement strand
GGCTTCGGCAACAACAACGTCGACACCTGCGCGCGGGTCTGCCACTCGCCCACCGGCTACGGCCTCAGCACCACCTTCGGCACCTCCGCGGGCACGCAGGATTTCGATTCGGTCGAGCATGCGGACGTGGTGATGACCATCGGCGCCAACCCGACGGACGCCCACCCGGTCTTCGCCTCACGGCTGAAGAAGCGGCTTCGGCAGGGGGCGAAGCTGATCGTGATCGACCCGCGGCGCATCGACCTGGTGCGCACACCGCATGTCGCCGCGGCGCATCACCTCGCACTCCGCCCCGGCACCAATGTCGCGGTATTGACGGCGATCGCGCACGTGATCGTGACCGAGAAGCTGGTGAACGAGGCCTTCGTGGGCGAGCGTTGCGACCTCGCGACCTTTGCCGAGTGGGCCGAGTTCGTTGCCGATCCGTCGCGGTCGCCGGAAGCGACCGAGGCGGTGACCGGCGTGCCGGCGGCGGTGCTGCGCGCGGCGGCGCGACTCTACGCCACCGGCGGCAACGCCTCGATCTACTATGGGCTCGGCGTCACCGAGCACAGCCAGGGCAGCACCGCGGTGATGGCGATCGCCAACCTCGCGATGGCGACGGGCAATCTCGGCCGGCCCGGCGTCGGCGTGAACCCGCTGCGCGGGCAGAACAATGTCCAGGGCTCCTGCGACATGGGTTCTTTCCCGCACGAGTTGTCCGGCTACCGCCATATCTCCGACGCGGCGACGCGCCGCTCCTTCGAGGCGCGGTGGGGGGTGACACTCGACCCGGAACCGGGGCTGCGCATTCCCAACATGTTCGACGCCGCGCTCGACGGTTCGTTCCGGGGCCTTTACGTCCAGGGCGAGGACATCGTGCAGTCCGACCCGGATACGCATCACGTGACGGCCGGGCTCGCGGCAATGGAGTGCGTCGTCGTGCAGGACCTGTTCCTCAACGAGACGGCGAACTGGGCGCACGTGTTCCTGCCCGGCTCGACCTTCCTCGAAAAGGACGGGACCTTCACCAACGCGGAGCGGCGCATCGGACGCGTGCGGCGAGTGATGGCGCCGAAAGCCGGCTACGCCGACTGGGAGATCACGCAACTCATCGCGCGCGCGATGGGCATGGCGATGGACTACGAGCATCCCTCTGAGATCATGGACGAGATCGCCGCACTCACGCCAACCTTCGCGGGCGTGTCCTACGCCAAGCTCGACCGGCTCGGCTCCGTGCAATGGCCGTGCAACGAGAAGGCGCCGGAGGGAACGCCGGTGATGCATATCGGCGGGTTCGCGCGCGGACTCGGCAATTTCGTCGTCACCGAATACGTGCCGACCGACGAGAAGGTGGGACCGCGCTTCCCGCTGCTGCTCACGACCGGACGCATCCTGAGCCAGTACAACGTGGGCGCGCAGACGCGCCGCACCGCGAACGCCGTCTGGCACGAGGAGGACCGGCTGGAAATCCACCCGCACGACGCGGAGCAACGCGGCATACGCGACGGTGACTGGGTGCGGGTGGCGAGCCGCGCCGGCGAGACCTCGCTGCGCGCGCACATCACCGACCGGGTGGCGCCCGGCGTGGTCTACACAACGTTCCACCACCCGGAAACGCAGGCCAACGTGGTAACCACGGATTATTCCGACTGGGCGACGAACTGCCCGGAATACAAGGTGACCGCGGTACAGGTCTCGCCCTCCAACGGGCCCTCGGCATGGCAGGCGGAATACGACGCCTTCACGCGCCAGAACCGGCGGATCGCGGCGGAATGACAGCAGCCCCGGTCGTCCCGGCCGCGCGCGCGCGGGTACAGGGAGAGAGACTCGAGCACGGCGCACGGCTGCTCGCGGAGGAGACGGCGATCGCGCTCACCTATCGCCGTGCGACGCATGCGGTGATGCTGGCGAGCCCCTGCGACCTCGAGGATTTCGCGGTGGGCTTCAGCCTCACCGAAGGGATCGTTGCGCGCGCCGAGGAGATCGAGAGCCTCGACATCGTCCGGCAGGAACGCGGCATCGAACTGCGCATGTGGATCGCGGACGCCCCCGCGGAGGCGATGGCGGCTCGGCGGCGTCGCCTTGCCGGGGCCACCGGCTGCGGACTGTGCGGGGTGGAAAGCCTCGACGCGGCGCTGCCGCCGGTGCGCGCGGTGGAACAGGGTGCGCACCTCAACCTCGCCGAACTCGCGCGCGCCGTCGCCTCGCTGCCGAGCGCGCAGCCGCTGAATGACACGACGCACGCGGTGCACGCGGCCGCGTTCTGGCGACCGGGCGCGGGCCTGGTCGCGGTGCGCGAGGATGTCGGGCGGCACAACGCGCTCGACAAGCTGGCGGGCGCCCTGGCGCGAGCGGACGAGCGGGCGGCGGACGGCGCGGTGCTGCTGACCAGCCGCGTGTCGGTCGAGATGGTGCAGAAGGCGGCGATGATCGGGGCGCCGGCAATCGTCGCGATCTCCGCGCCGACGGCGCTCTCGGTGCGCACCGCGGAGGCAGCGGGAATCATGCTCGCCGGAATCGCCCGGGCCGACGGGCTCGAGATCTTCACCCACCCGGAAGTCTGTGGGATCGCCGCCGATGGACGTTAGGCGGCTCACCTACATGGCCAACCAGATCGGCAAGTTCTTTGCCCACAAGCAGGAGGCGGAGGCCATCGCGGCGATCGAGACGCATATCCGCCAGTTCTGGGACCCGCGGATGCGCGCCGCGATCCTCGCCAGCGACGGCGCCGAGCTCGACCCCCTGCCGCGCGCGGCGGTGGAGCGGCTTCGCTTGACAGGCCAAGCCGCCCCGACCTAATCGGGCGGCGTCGGGCGCGTAGCTCAGCGGGAGAGCACTGCCTTCACACGGCAGGGGTCACAGGTTCAATCCCTGTCGCGCCCACCATTTTATCCACCGACACCAAACCGGCTCGCCAGGCGAGCGGCGGCTGCGCGTCAGGCGTAGACGAACTCCGCGCCGTCGAGGTCGATCGCCGGAAACTCGTCCTTCTCGCGCCAGTAATCCTGGGTGTGCCGCCATTCCCGCTTCTCCCCGCGCCTGGGCAGGCGGTGCAGGTCGCGCAGCAGGTAGCCGGGATTGAAATCCTCGGGGTCGATCCAGTCGAGCAGCCGCATGCCCGCGTCCTCGGGCCGCAGCGCGACCTCCACCTTGCGGGCCTGCCGCCGCTCCATGTGGCCGAGCAGGCGGCAGACGAAATCCGCCACAAGGTCGGCGCGCAGCGTCCAGCTCGACCGGAAATAGCCGAACACCCACGCCATGTTGGGCACGCCGGTGAACATCATGCCGCGATAGGTGACGGTGTCCCCGAAGACCAGTGGCTTGCCGTCCACCGCGAATTCGATGTCGCCGAGCACGGAGAGGTGGAAGCCGGTGGCGGTGACGACGACATCCGCCGCGATCTCCTCGCCGGATTTCAGGCGTATGCCGTGGGGCGTGAAGCGCTCGATCTCATCCGTTACCATTGTCACCTG
>JAJYFW010000366.1 GCA_021785335.1 Pseudomonadota bacterium | reverse complement strand
CGCCGCGGCGGCGCGGATGCGGCGGTGCTGCAGCAGGTGGCCGAAGCCGCGCACCGCGGCGATGGGGCCGGCGAACACCGCGTAGCCCTGGGCGATGAGGGCGGCGCGGTGGGCGGCGGCGTGGCTTTCGCCCATCAGCGAGACCAGCACGGGCGCGGCCTGGGGGGCCCCGGCCAGGCGCGGCAGGGCGGGCGGCGCGGCGCGCGGGGCGCGGATCAGGACGACGCCACCGGCCTCCGGCGCCTCGGCGAGGGCGCGGGTCGCGGCCGGGAGGTTTTCCTCCGGCACGAGCATCGCGCCGCCGAGGGAGACGGGCGTGCTGGCGCCGAGTGGGGCAAGCCGATCCAGCAGCGGCGCGGAGGGCTGGAGGATGGAAAGGCCCTCGCGCAGCGCGGCGTCGGCGGCAAGCTGGGCGGGGCCGACGCCGTCCGAGAGGATGGCGAGCGCGGTGCCGCGCGCGGGTGGGGCCCGCGAGAGGGTCTCGGCGGCGGCGAGCAATGCCTCGTAGCTGGTGACGGTGAGCACGCCGACGCGGGCAAGGGCGGCGACGAAGGCGGCCTCGGCGTCGCCGCCGCGATGGGCGGCGAGCGCGCCGGCGCGAAGGGCGACGACGGGGCGCAGGCGCGCGGCGGCGCGGGCGGCGGAGAGGAAGGCGCGGCGGTCGCGCAGGCGGCGGATCTCCAGCAGGATGGCGCCGGTCTCCGGCTGCTGGGAGAGCCAGTCGAGCGCCACGTTGAAGCCGAGGTCGTGGTTGGAGCCGATGCCGACGATGTGGCTGAAGCCGACGCCGTTGGGCTCCGCCCAGTCCAGCACCGCGCGGGCGATGGCGGAGGACTGGGCGATGAGGGCGAGGCGGCCGGCCGGCGGGCGGCAGTGCGAGGTGGTGGCGTCCAGCCGCACGGAGGCGACGGCCAGGCCGAAGCTGTAGGGGCCGAGCAGGCGCAGGCCGGTGGCGCGTGCGATCGGCGCGAGGCCGCCCTCCGGCCCGGGGCCCGGAACGATGGCGGCGGCGGTGCCGCGCGCGGCGAGGGTTTCACAGGCGGCGGCGATCTGTTCCGGGGCCAGGCAGAGGACGGCGAGGTCCGGCGCGGCGGTGAGCGAGGCCACATCCTCGGCGGATTCCAGCGTGCCGGTGAAGTCGGCTTCCCGCAGGCGGGCGAGCATGGCCTTTCCGGCCGCGCTTTCGGCGCCGAGCACGGCGACGCGCGCGGGTTGGAACAGCCGCCGCGGGTTGAAGCGGGCTGGGACGGAGGCCGTCGGCCAGGTGAGTTGCGCGGACATCGCGGGTGGATGGTTGTGCGATCGGGCGGGCGGTTGGGCAAGAGGCGGGGTTGGGCGCGGCTTGACCGGGTGCGCCACGGCGGCGACGTTCGCCGCAGTTCGGCAAGGGACAGGACGGCACGATGAAGAACGATCCGCGTTGGGACCCCGAGATGCTGGCGGCACGCGAGCGGCAGGACGCGTATGCGGCGACGCTGCCCCCGCAGGTGATGGCGCCGCCGTTCGACGCGGCGCGGGCGATCAACGACCAGGTGGCGGCGATGTGGTGCGAGGGCGGGCCGGCGATGGCCGAGACACGCGACTTCGCGCTGGGGCTGCGCGGGCGGCTTGTGGCGTGCCGGCTGCATAAGCCGCGTGCGGGCGCCATGCCGGCGCTGCTGGTGTGGGCGCATGGCGGCGGGTGGGTGTTTTCCTCGATCGATACGCATGACCGGCTGGCGCGGGAACTCGCGGCGGCGGGGGACGTGGCGGTGCTGCTCGTGGACTATGCGCTGGCGCCGGAGGCGAAGTTTCCGGTGGCGCTCTACGAGATCGACGCGCTGCTGCGGCGCGTGGCGGACGCGGCGGCGAGCTGGGGCGTGGATGGCTCGCGGGTGATCGTGGGCGGGGATTCGGCGGGGGGGAACCTCGCGCTCGCGGCGGCGATGCTGGCGCGCGATGCCGGCGGGGCGAAACTTTCGGGCGTGCTGGCGGCGTACCCGGTGACGGACGCGGATTTCTCGTCGCCGAGCTATGTCGAGTTCGCCGACGGGTATGGGCTGACGGCGGCGGGAATGAAGGCGTTCTGGGACTGCTATCTCGGGCACGAGGTGGACCGGTTCAACCCGCTGGCGGCACCGCTGCGCGGCGACGGGGCGGGGTTGCCGCCGGTATACATGCCGCTCGCGGAGATCGACGTGCTGAGGAGCGAGGGCGAGCGGATGGCGGCGAAGATCCTGGCCGCCGGCGGGCGGTGCGAGGCGCCGGTGCACCGCGGCATGGCGCATGGGTTCTTGCGGCAGGCCGGCGCGGTCGCGGGCGCGCGGAAGGCGATTGCGGAGGCTGGGGCCTGGTTGCGCGAAGTGACGCGGGCGGGGGAACGCGCGGGGTGACGGGACAAGCCGTGGCCTAGCGCATCAGCGGGCTGTCCCAGACCTGGCATAACAGTTTCTTGAGTTGCGCGAAGCGCGTGGGGCCGAGCTCGGCGCTCCAGCCTCGCTCGATGTCGCGCAGGATTTCGTGGATTTTTGCGTACGCGGCATGGCCACGCCGGGAAAGGTGGATGATCCGCGCGCGACCCTCCCCCGGTGCGTCGGACCGGACGATATAGCCATAAGCCTCGAGGCTGCGGAGCAGCTGGTTCATGGCCTGCTTGCTCATTCCGGCGCGCTCGGCGAGAGCGCCCGGCCGAACAC
Source organism: Pseudomonadota bacterium (assembly GCA_021785335.1). Next base: position 782 of record JAJYFW010000366.1, on the reverse strand, counting down.
CGTCCGGCCCGGGAAACTGCAGCACCGCCATATGGGGTACGCGCAGCTCCGTGAAGCCGGAAGCGTTGAGTTCCTCGACGATGCGGCGATGGATCGCCTGGGCGGGAGCGCGCAACAGCGCGCCGATGAGCATGTCGCGGCTGTCGACCGGTGAGCTTGCTGGCGACGAGGGCATTGACAAGTGGTAACTTCCGTTTACGTTCGACGATCGTAAATGGGATTTACCGAAGGGAGAGCGGACATGCAAGCCAATGCCATCGGCATCAATCCGTCCGACGAAACGATCCGTCTCGGGCCGCTCGCGGTGCGCTTCCTCGTCACTGGTGCAAACGCGAACGGCAGCCTGGCAGTTTTCGAGATGAGCGTCCCGGGCAAGCAGCGCCTCGCGGCGCCCCCTCATAGCCACGACCATTACGAAGAGACGATCTACGGCATTGGCGGCGTGCTGACCTGGACCGTCGACGGGAAACCAATCGACGTCGGGCCGGGGCAGGCGCTCTGCATTCCGCGCGGCGCCATTCACCGGTTCGATAACAACGGCAGCCGGGACGTGAAGGCGCTCTGCCTGATCACGCCGGCCGCGATCGGTCCGGAGTATTTCCGCGAGTCGGCCGAGGTGATCAACCAGTCGGCCGGCGGTCCGCCCGACCGGGCGAAGATGGCGGAGATCATGCACCGCCACGGCCTCACGCCGGCTCCGCCCCCGGCCTAGCGCCTTGGCGGCTCAGAGCGGGGCTCGGCGCCATCGCGCACGGCCATCCGATCGCCGCCACCGGCGCGAT
>JAJYFW010000365.1 GCA_021785335.1 Pseudomonadota bacterium | reverse complement strand
ACATCGCAACGTCGGCGATGTGCGCGGCAAGGGGCTGCTCTGCGGCGTGGAGCTGGTGAAGGACAAGGCGACGAAGGAGCAGCTCGACAACGCGACGATGCAGGGCGTGATCGACGCGTGCAAGGCAGCGGGCGTGATCGTGGGCCGCGCCGGCAGCGGCAGCCGCTGGGGCACCGTGGTGGCGCTCTGCCCGCCGCTGGTGGTGACGCGCGCGGAGTGCGACCGCATCGTCGAGACGCTGGACAAGGCGATCGCGGCGATCCCCGCCTAGCGCGGGGCGCCGCCGCGCGCGCTACGCCTTCGGCAGCCTGCCCATCAGGTAGAACTCCTCGTTCGGCCTGAGGCTGATCAGGTTCGCGAGCCGGTTGGACAACGCGAAGAACGCCGCGATGGCGCCGATGTCCCACACGTCCTCGCGCGTGAAGCCGTGCGCCTCGAGCGCCGCGATGTCCGCCTCGCTTACCGTCTCCGCCTCGCGCGAGACGCGCATGGCGAAGGCGAGCATCGCGCGCTGACGCTCCGTGATGTCGGCCTTGCGCCAGTTGGTCGCGACCTGGTCGGCGATGCGCGGCGCGCGGGCGCGGATGCGCAGGATCGCGCCGTGGGCCACGACGCAGTAGAGGCACTGGTTGGCGCCGCTGGTGGCGACCACGATCATCTCGCGCTCGGCCTTGGTGAGGCCGCTGTCGCGCTCCATCAGCGCATCGTGGTAGCCGAAGAAGGCGCGGAACTCGTCCGGCCGGTGCGCGAGTGCGAGGAAGACGTTCGGCACGAACCCCGCCTTTTCCTGCACCGCGAGGATCTTCTCGCGGATGTCCGGCTCCATGTCGGCGAGCTCCGGCACCGGGAAGCGGCTGATCGGCGTGTCCATGGTTTCCCTCTCAGATGGCTTCCAGGAAGCCCTCGAATGTCATGAGCACCGGGTTCTCGCCGGCGACGACGCGCCCGCTGCCGATGCTGCCCTCGAGATCCACGATGGCGATGTCGAGCTCCGACGCATCGCCAACGATCCCGCGCGTGACCAGAAGCTCGGTGGCGAAGCCCACGATCGGCGGCGCGTCGGCGAAGCGTGCGCCGATGGTGCTGGCGACGCCACCGCGCACCGCGGCACGGCCGAGCCGCGCCTCGGCGGCCGCCTTCTCCAGCGTCCGCACCAGGTCCTGGTTGGGCGCGAGCCGCAGCGCGATGCCAGGGATGGCGCGCGCGGGTAGCCTGGTTGCGGTGGCAACGGGGGAGAACAGCCTGAACCCCGTCTCCTCGTCCTGCATCGCCTCGAAGCGCGCGCCGACGAGGGCGGCGCCTGTCGCACGGATCGGCGCCGCGATGACGGTCTCCTCCGGCAGCACATGGCCGCAGCCGGGCGTGCCGTCGGCCTCGGTCCACAGCGCGTGGCAGTGGAAGAAGGGCGCGCCGTCGCGCCACCCGACCGTGATCGCCCCGGCATCGAGCCGCGTGACGCCGGCCGGGCGGCGGGGCGCGCTGTAGAACGCGGCGTGCGTCGCGTCCGGCGCCAGGGCGGGGATGACGTAGCCGAACGGACCGAACCCGCCGCCGGCGAGCGCGAGGCAGGCGGATTCCGCGCCGTGCCGGGCAACAAGTTCCGAAACCGTATCGAGCAGCCGCCCGCCCGCCGGGAGTTCCGCCTCGACCGGGATCGCGCCCGCGGCGACGGCGGCGATGCGCCGCGGCCCGGGCGCGCCCGGCTGGCGGATGAAGCGTTCAGCCACGCGCCTCTCCGCGGCCCGCCTCGTCGCGGCGATGGAGTTCCGCGCGGATGTCCTTCTTCGCGAGCTTGCCGTAGGCGGATTTCGGCAGCGACTCCCAGAATTCCACGCGGCGCGGCAGCTTGTAGCGGGTGATCCTGTCGCCGAGCCAGGAGAGCAGCGCCACCGCGTCCAGCGCCTCTCCCCCGCGCAGCACGCAGACCGCGACGCCCACCTCGCCCCAGGTCGCGTCCGGCACGCCGAACACGGCGCATTCGAGAATCGCCGGGTGCGTCAGCAGCTTCTCCTCCACCTCGCGCGGGTGGATGTTGGAGCCGCCGGAGATATACATGTCCGAGGCGCGGCCGGTGATGTAGACGAAGCCCTCCGCGTCCATGTGGCCGAGGTCGCCGGTGCGGAACCAGCCGTCGCGGAACGCCTTCGCGTTGGCCTCCGGGTTGTCGTAGTAGCCGGCGAACACGGCGGGGCCGCAGACGCAGATCTCCCCGGTCTCGCCCGGCGGCAGCTCGCGCCCGTCGTCGCCCTGGATCGAGACCTGCATCGCCGTGCGCTCGAACCCGCAGGTGCCGATGCGCGCGTGTGGCCCGTCCTCCGCCTCGTGCCATTCCGGTGGCAGGACGGTGATGTTGCCGGTGACCTCGCCGAGGCCGAAGTACTGCACGAGCACCTTGCCCAGTGTGGCGAGCGCGCGCTTCTGGTCTTCCCGGTACATCGGCGCGCCGGCATAGATGACATAGCGCAACGACGTGTGGTCGTATCTGTTCACCGAGGGATGCTCGACCAGCAGCTTCACGATGGTCGGCACGGTGAACATGTTGGTGACGCGCCAGCGCTCCACCAGCGACCAGGCTTCCTCCACGTCCATCCGGTCGGAGGCGAGCATCACCGTCCTGGCGCCACGCGCGACCTGCGTCAGCGCGTGCACGCCCGCGCCATGCGAGAGCGGTGCCAGCACCAGCGAGGCGTCGCGGTGCGTCGTCCCCGGCATCAGGTCGCAGAGGTGGCTGGTGACGACGAAGCCCATCTGCCCGTGCGTGAGCACCGCGGCCTTGGGCCGGCCAGTGGTGCCGGAAGTGAAGAAGAACCAGCAGGGATCGTCATATTCCACGTCCGCGAGCGGCGAGGGCGCGTCCCGGTGCCGCGCGATGAGCACGTCCACGTCCTCGCCGAACTCGGCCTGCCCGATCGCGAGCATCACGCGCGGCGCCACGGCGTCACGCACCGCTGCCGCGTGCGCCGTGAATTCCGCCTGGCAGATCATCGCCGCCGTGCCCGCGGTGCGCGCGAGACCGGCGACCTCGTCCGGCGTCTGGCGGAAATTGGTCGGCACATAGACGGCGCCGATGCGAAAGCAGGCGAACATCGCCTCCAGCATCTGGTTGCAGTTGCGCGACTGCACCAGCACGCGCTCGCCCTTCGCCAGCCCCAGCGCCGCGAGCCCGGCGGCGAGGGCGGCGATGCGCGCCTCCAGCTCCGCCCAGGTCCAGTGACGCTCGCCCCAGACCAGCGCCGGCTCCCCCGCGTGCCGCCGCGCCGCCGCGCGCGGCAGGTGCGCGAGGTTCATCACCCGTTTCGAGACCGGCACGACGCCGCCGCGCGGAGCGTTCATCACAGGAACCCCGTCGAGATCCAGGGCAGGAAGGCGATCAGCAGCGTGCCGACCAGCAGCGTCAGGATATACGGCGTCATCGCGCGCATGCCCTCGGCGGGATCCACCCGGCCGATGGCGCAGGCGGTGTAGTAGCCGACGCCGAAGGGC
>JAJYFW010000364.1 GCA_021785335.1 Pseudomonadota bacterium | reverse complement strand
GTCTCGGCCCGCGCGATGCGCGCGTAGGGCGGCCAGGCGGTGAGCGCGATGGCGATGATGGCGCTGGTGATGCCGGGCGTGATCGCGGCGACGAAGGCGAGGGCCAGGATCAGGCGCGGGAAGGCGAGGAAGACATCCGTCACGCGCATCAGCACGCGGTCCGGAAGGCCGCCGATGTAGCCCGCCGCGCAGCCGACGATGAGGCCGACAGGGGCCACGAGCACGACGACGGCGACCACCATGCCGAGCGTGATCCGCCCGCCCCAGAGCAGGCGCGAGAGAATGTCGCGGCCGAGCTCGTCCGTGCCGAGCCAGTGCGCGGCGCTCGGCGGTGCCAGGTGGTTGGAGAGCTTCTGCGCGTCCGGGCTGTAGGGGGCGAGCAGCGGCGCCGCCAGCGCGGCCAGGATCAGCAGGACGATCGTGATCAGCCCGACCATGGCGAGCGGATTGGCGCGCAGGTCGCGCCACAGCCGATAGAGGCGGCCCCAGCCGGCCTGGCGGCGCGAGGCGGGCGTGTCAGACAGCAGCCAGGCACGCAGGGACGTGCCGCTCATCGTGGAGGTGTCGCTCATCGGACGCGCGGATCCATCAGCCGGTAGAGAACGTCGGCGAGCAGGTTGAGGAACACGTAGATGACGCCGATCACCAGCGTCGAACCCAGGACCGCGTTCATGTCGGCGTTGAGCAGCGAGTTGGTGAGGTACTGGCCGAGGCCGGGCCAGGAGAACACGGTTTCCGTCACCACCGCGCCCTCGAGCAGGCCGGCATAGGTGAGGGCGAGGACGGTGATGAGCTGGACCGAGATGTTGGCGAAGGCATGGCGCCAGACGATGCGCGCGCTGGAAAGTCCCTTGGCGCGGGCGGTGATGATGTACTCGCCGCGCAGCGCGTCCAGCATGAAACCGCGCGTCATGCGCGTGACGTAGGCCATCGAGAAATAGGCCAACACCAGCGCCGGCTGAACGAGATGCAGGAGCGCGTTGTAGAAGGTGTTCCAATGGCCGGTGATGGCCGCGTCGATCACCAGCATGCCGGTGATGCGCGGCACGATACCGTCATAGACCACGCTCACCTGCCCGGTGCCCGGCAGCCAGCCGAGGGCCGCGTAGAACACGACCAGCGACAACATGGCGAGCATGAAGACCGGGATCGACGAGCCGGCGAGGCTGAACACGCGCACGATGTGGTCGGTGCGCGTGCCCTGGCGGACGGCGGCGAGCACGCCGAGCGGCACGCCGATCAGCGTTGCCACGATCATCGCCGCGGTCGCCAGCTCGAAGGTCGCGGGGAAGTAGCGCCCGATGTCCTGGAGCACCGGATGCGTCGTCATCACCGACCTGCCGAGGTCGAGATGGAGCAGATTGCGGAAGAAAATCCAGAACTGGTACCACAGCGGGCGGTTGAGCCCGAGCTCGATGCGCACGCGCGCCACCACGTCCGGCGGCGCGTGGTCCCCCAGGATCGCCACGATCGGGTCGATCGGCATTACCCTTCCGATGAAGAAGGTGACGACGGTCAACCCGAACAGGGTGATGAGGACGCTGACGGTGGTTGCCGCCAGCGTCCGCAGCCTTCCGTTCACGCCTTACGGATATCCGCGTACTTGGTGTAGTCGGGCATCGGGCCGACCTTGAGGCCGGAGACGCCCTTGCCGAGCACCGCGACCGCGTTCTGCTGCAACATCATCGCGAACGGCGCGATCTGGCGGAACTGGCGCTGCATGTCCTGATACATCGCGATGCGCTTCGCCCCGTCGAGCTCCTTGACGGCATCCTCGACCATCTTGGTCAGCGGCGGGTTGTAGAAGTGGCAGCGCCAGGCGAGGATCTGGAGCTTGGAGTTGTTGGCATCGTTGGGATCCGCGCAGAAGGCCTGGGCGTTCGAGTTGGGATCGAAATAATCCGAACCCCATACCGACAGGATCAGCTCGTGCTGACGGGCGCGCATCTTGGTGAAGACCTGCTTCGCCTGCGCCGGCAGCAGCTTCACCTCGATGCCGATGTCCTTGAGGTTCGCCTGCACCGCCTGGGCGATGTCGTTGTACGGCGCGGCGGCGATGTGATCCATCGTCACGCTGAAGCCTTTGGGATAGCCGGCCTGGGAGAGCAGCTGCTTCGCCTTGGCCACGTCGCGCTTGAACGGCAGGTCGGTCAACGCGCCGGGCAGGCCCGGGGGCAGGAAGTTCTGCGCGATGTCGTAGGTGCCGGGCACGATGTTCTTCGCGATGCCCTCGTAGTCGATCGCCCACTTGACCGCCTGGTGCACCTCGGCCTTGTCCAGGTGCGGCTTGCCCATGTTCATGCCGATATAGACCGAGGTCGCCTGGCCGGATTTCAGCACGGTGAAGCCCGGCTTGCCGGCGAGCTGCTTGAGGTTCTCGGACAGCAGGTCGCGGGCGATGTCGATGCTGCCGTGCTCCAGCTGCAGCAGCTGCGAGGCGGGCTCGGGGATGTGCTTGATGACGATGCGGCTGCAGCCGACCTTCACCGCCGCGTGCGGGTTCGCCTCCAGGATCACGTGGTCCGAGGCGACCCAGGAGATGAGCTGGTAGGGGCCGCTGCCGGCGGTGTGGGTCTTGAGCCAGTCGTTGCCGAGATCGCCGTTCTTCTCGTGCGACATCACGGTGGCGCGGTCGACGATGCAGCCCACGTTGGCCGAGAGGCAGAACATCACGAAGCTGGTCGCCATCTGCTTGGGCAGCACCATCTTGAGCGTGGTCGGATCCGGCGCCGTGATCAGCTTCTCGACGTTGTCCTTGGTGTAGCCGAACTGGGTGATGATGAAGCCCGGCGTCAGGTTGAGCTTGACGACGCGGTGCAGCGAGAAGGCGGCGTCGTGCGCCGTGAGCTCGTTGCCCGAGGCGAATTTGACGCCCGGCTTCATCTTGAAGGTGATGGTTTGCCCATCGCTGGACACGGTCCAGGACTCGGCGGCGTCGCCGACCACCGTGGTTCCGGTGGTGAGGTCCGGCGTGACCAGCTTGTTGTAGCAGTTGCCGTCCACCTCGTTGTCGGTGAACTCGTAGCTCTGGGCCGGATCGAACGCGACGATGTCGTCGATCTGCTTGCCCATCACCGCGATGTTCTTGGGCGTCGCGGCCAGCGCGTCCTCGGCGCCGAGCGAGGCGAGCATGGGTGATGCGGCCGAGGCGGCCAGCACGGAACGACGGGTCAGCATGTTGGTTTCTCCCAGAGGCCTGATCCCCCTACGTAGCACAGGCCGCAGCCGCCGGAAGGGGGCAGGGGACGAGGAAAGCCCCAGGGGCGGAAGAATCCCGCGGGGTTCAGCCGGTGGCGTCCACCGCCTCCGCCTCCAGGAAAAACTGCGCCGCTTCCTCGTCGTAGGCGTAGAGCTCGCCGTAGCGGCCCCAGGAGATCACCGCGTGCAGCGTCTCCTCGGCGTATTCGGGGCTCATGTGGTCCTCCAGCTCGTCGAGGAAGCGCACCGAGGAGGCGCGGTGGTTCCAGCGTTCGTCGAGCGTGCGGCGGA
>JAJYFW010000363.1 GCA_021785335.1 Pseudomonadota bacterium | reverse complement strand
TCGAGATCCAGTGCCTGCTCGCCTCCAACGCCGGCGGTTCGCCCCGGCGGGCGACGGTGGGCTGGGATTCGTCGCGGCTCTCGATGCTGCTCGCGGTGCTGGAATCCCGCTGCGGGCTGCGGCTCGCGGGCTCGGACGTCTATCTCAACGTCGCTGGCGGGCTGCGCGTGGGTGAGCCAGCCGCGGACCTCGCCGTCGCGGCGGCCATCGTCTCCGCCGTCGCCGACCAGCCCACGGATGCCGGCTGTGTCTATTTCGGCGAGGTGGGGCTTTCCGGCGAAATCCGCCAGGTCGCGCATGCCGAGGCGCGGCTGAAGGAGGCCCAGAAGCTCGGTTTCGCCTCGGCCTGCCTGCCCCGCCGGGTCGCGCGCGGCAACCGCCAGCCGGCCGCCCCGGAGGGGCTGGCGCTGGCCGAGATCGGCCATATCGGCGACCTGGTGGCGCGCTTCCTTGCCAGCAAGAACCCGGCTTCCGCATGAGGCGCAGCCAAGCCATCCGCGTTGCGGTCTGGTGACAGGGCACCCGCGACCGATATAGAGAGCCAACCCCGCCCAGGATCGCAAAACCTTGACCTCCGCAGACTTCGTCCTGCTGGCTGTCGTCGCCGTTTCCGCCATCGTCGCCTTCGTCAGAGGCTTCGTGCGCGAGGTGCTGGGCATCACCGCCTGGGCCGCGGCCGCCTATGTCGCCTACGTTGCGTACCCGGCGGCGAACCCGGTGGTGCGCGGCTGGATCAGCAACCGGCACATCGCCGACCCCGCGACCTACGGCGCCGTCTTCGTCGTCGCCCTCATCGTCTTCACCATCGTCACCAACGTCATCGGCCGGATGGTGCGCGGCTCCGCCCTCGGCGGCGTCGACCGGACGCTGGGCCTCGCCTACGGTGTGCTGCGTGGCGCGGTGATCGTCATGGTCGCCTATATCCTCGCCGGCATGGCGATCCCACCGGTGGAGTGGCCGAAGCCGGTGCGCGCCGCCCGCCTCATGCCGTTCACGCATGACGGCGCGGTGTGGCTCGCGGGCCTGCTGCCAAAGGGCTACCGCCCGCAGGTCGCGGCGCTCAACGAGAAGAACGTGCTGCCGCTGCCCAGCCTGCTCACCCCGGCGGTGATCGGCAGCAAGCTGGGCGTCGGGGCCGGCGGTTCGGGCACGGCGCCGGCCAAACCGGCCGAGGCCGGATCCGCCCAAACCGGCAGCAACCAGGCCGGCAGCAGCGGGGCCGGCACCAGCGGGACGGGCACCAGCGGGACGGGCACCACCCGGGCAGGCGCGACGCAGAACGGCGCCCCCGCAATCCCTCCCGCCTTCGCCCCCGGCACCACCAACGCGACCACCCCGAAACCGTGACGCGGAGTATTCCCATGATCCACGACCGGGATGACGACAAGCTGCACGAGGAGTGCGGCGTCTTCGGCGTCTGGGACCATGCGGATGCCGCGGCGCTGGTGGCGCTCGGCCTGCACGCGCTGCAGCACCGCGGGCAGGAATCCACCGGCATCGTCACCTACGACGGCGAGCGCTTCCACTCGCATCGCGGCCTCGGGCTCGTGGGCGAGAACTTCAGCGACGCGCGCGTCATGGCGGGCCTGCCGGGGCGAAACGCCATCGGCCACAACCGCTACGCCACCACCGGCGACACGGTGCTGCGCAACGTCCAGCCGCTCTATGCCGATTTCGAGTTCGGCGGCTTCGCGGTGGCGCATAACGGCAACCTCACCAACGCCACCACGCTGCGCCGCAGCCTGGTGCGCCGGGGCTGCCTCTTCCAGTCCACCACCGACAGCGAGGTGTTCATCCACCTCATCGCCATCTCGCTCTACTCCACCGTCGTCGACCGGCTGATCGACGGGCTGAAGCAGGTGATCGGCGCCTATTCCCTCATCGCGCTGACCGAGGAGGCGCTGCTCGGCGTGCGCGATCCCTCCGGCGTGCGCCCGCTGATCCTCGGCCGGCTGGAGAGCGGCGGCTGGGTGCTGGCCTCCGAGACCTGCGCGCTCGACATCGTGGGGGCGAGCTTCGTGCGCGACGTCGAGCCCGGCGAGATCGTCGTCATCAACGACAAGGGCGTGCGCAGCATCAAGCCGTTCACCCGCGTGCCGGAGCGGTTCTGCATCTTCGAATACATTTACTTCGCCCGGCCGGATTCGATCGTGGAAGGCAAGCCGGTCTACGAGGCGCGCAAGCGCATCGGCGCGGAACTCGCGCGCGAGGCCGGCGTGCCCGCGGACGTGATCGTTCCGGTGCCGGATTCCGGCGTGCCCGCCGCCATGGGCTATGCCGCGGAGAGCGGTGTTCCGTTCGAGCTCGGCATCATCCGCAACCACTACGTCGGCCGCACCTTCATCGAGCCCACGGACAACATCCGCCACCTCGGCGTGAAGCTGAAGCATTCCGCGAACCGCGGCGTGCTCGAGGGGCGGCGCGTGGTGCTGGTGGACGATTCCATCGTGCGCGGGACCACATCGCGCAAGATCGTGGAGATGGTCCGCGCCGCCGGGGCGCGGGAGGTGCACATGCGCATCTCCTCGCCGCCGACCACGCATTCCTGCTTCTACGGCATCGACACGCCGGAGCGGTCCAAGCTGCTCGCGGCGACCCATTCCGTGGACGAAATGGCGGCGCTGATCGGCGCGGACAGCCTCGCCTTCATCTCCAACGACGGGCTCTACCGCGCGCTCGGCCACAAGGGGCGCGACAACACGGCGCCGCAGTACTGCGACGCGTGCTTCACCGGCGAGTACCCGGTGGCGCTGCCCGACATGGCCGACAACGACACGCGGCAGCTGAGCCTGCTCGCCGAATCGAGGTAGTTTTCATGACGCAACGTATTGCCCTCGTGACCGGGGCCAGCAGGGGCCTCGGCAACGCGGTGGCGCTGGAGCTTGCGCGCCGCGGCGTGCACGTGGTCGCGACCGCGCGCACCCAGGGCGCGCTCGAGGCGCTGGACGACGCCATCCGCGCCATGGGGCAGGAGGCGACGCTGCTGCCGCTCGACCTGCTGGAGGGCGAGACGATCGACCAGGTCGGGCCGAGCCTTTACGCGCGCTTCGGCCGGCTCGACATCCTGGTGCACGCGGCGGGGATGCTGGGCACGCTCACGCCCGCGCACCACATCACGGAGCGCGACTGGACACAGACCATGACGGTGAACGCGTCCGCCGCGTGGCGACTGATCCGCACCGCGGGGCCGCTGCTGCTGGCGGCGGAGGCGGGCAGGGCGGTCTTCGTCACCGACGCGCGCGCCACGGAGCCACGTGCCTTCTGGGGCACCTACGGCGCCTCCAAGGCGGCGCAGCACAATTTGGTGCTCGCGTGGGCCGAGGAGTCCGACACCACGCGCCTCAGGATCAACCTCGCCGAGCCGCCGCCGATGGCCACCCGCCTGCGCCGCTTCGCCATGCCCGGCGAGGACCAGGACACGCTGCCGAAGCCCGAGAAGTTCGCCCCGGCGATCGCGGACCTGTGCGAGGTGGCGGAGACACGGCACGGGCAGGTGGT
>JAJYFW010000362.1 GCA_021785335.1 Pseudomonadota bacterium | reverse complement strand
TTACTCCATCACCGGCTCGAGCGCGGCCCCAGCCTGGAACAGGATTGGAACGACCGGGTCGTCGGCCGCCACCACCGTGCCCGTGGGCAGCGTCCAATGCCGCCGCCCCTGGAACACGATGAACCCACGCTTCATCCGGTAGCCGGCGAGGCCTCCCGCCCGATGGATGGGCGCCTCGCCGGGCTCCGCGGACTTGCCGCGCGCCATCACAGGCTCTCGACGACGATCGCCCGCTTGAACGCCGAGTTGTTGGCGGTCGGGATGGTGTTCGGGTTCGTGTTGATGTCGGAAGGAACCGCGAACCCCCCGATATAGTTCCAGGTCTGCGTCACCACCTGCCTCAGCGCATCGATCGGCTCGCGGGTGATGTGCGCGATGTCGTCCACGATGGTGATCAGCGCGTCGTCCTCGGCCTCGCTCGCCTTCGCATACCCCTCGCGGGTGAACACGCCCTCCACCAGCGCGCCCTGCCCGCACAGGATGCCGCGCCGCACCGTGCCCACGCCGGCCAGCGCCTGCACCGGGTTGATGTTGGTCTCGACGATATCGACGCCCAGCATCTCCGCCACCAGCCCGCGCCGGTACGCGGAGGAATCCGGCCGCCCGCGGAAGAAGAACTGGAACGCCGGGTCGGTATAAAGCCCGGTCATCTGCAGCGGGTCGGCGTAGAAGATGTAGTTGCCTGTCGCCGTCACCGGCGGCACGCCGTTGGCCTTCATCGTCGCCTTGGCGTTCAGCACCATCTGCATGGTCAGCTTGCCGCCGTTCACGTCGCTGCCGGCGGAAATCCCCAGCGTCGTCGCGGCCATCGCGTTGCTGGTCGCGTTCGCCGGGCGCATCACCACCGGTGCCACGGCGGAAACCACCGCGTTGCCCGCCGTCGCGTCCGCCACCGTCACGTTGCCGGTGAAGGTAAGGCTGCCCGAAATCCCGCCAGGCGCGGTCGAGACATTGGTCCCGTCCGCCACCGCGCCAGAGAGCGTGTAGACATCGTTGCCCACCGTCACCGAAACCGTGCTGGCGGAGGAAACCGGCACCGGCTGCCCCTCGGCGTTCCACGTGTACTGGAAGCCGCGGATGTCATCCACGTGAACGGTCGGCCCCGCGGCGCCCAGCGTCGTCGTCACGCGGCTGTTGCCGCCCATGTAGGTGGCGAAGATCGTCGCCTGCGCCAGCGTGTCGACGGAGCGCGCCGCCTGCTCGGCCAGCGTCGCCGCGTTCTTCAGGTACAGGTCGTCGATCGCGGAGCGCGACGTCACGATGTTCAGCATCTGGTTCGCGGCATACTGATAGACCGCGAGCGTGTACTGCTCCACGCCATAGTTCTGCGGCGTCAGGCCGGAGGTGATGTCGGTGTTCGCCGGCGGCGCCAGCGGCGTGGTCACGGCCGGCAGCAGCCCGGTGCGCGTCTTGGTGATGGTCTCGCCGATCCCCGCCATGAACGGCTCGCGGTCGGCGATGGCGCGGAACCCGAGCTCGGCGCGCAACGCCTGCTGGAACTCGCGTTCCAGGTAGCCCTGCTGGATGATGCTCTGCAGGGTCGAGGGAAGGTTGTTGATACCCATGGGAAATCCTCAACGGTTACGGGAAGTGCCCAGGCCGTCGCGGCCCGCTGGCAAGCCTGTCGCCGGGCACCTCCCGGCCGGGATCGAAACGATCGGCGCTACCGCCGCCAGGCGCAGCCGCTCCGCGCCGCCTCGTATTCCTTCTGCGTCATCCCGCGGGCATCGCGCCCCTCGCGCGCATCGCGGGGGCGGGGAGGGGCCGCAGGGTTGCTCGTCCGCGCGTCGGCGAACAGCCATGGCCGCGACCTGCGCGCCGACTCCACCGCCGCCTCCGCCCCCTCCACCTCGCCATTTTCCGAGAGCCGCACGGCGGAAAGGTCGAGCAGCCTCACGCCGTCGGGGTCCACAATCCCCGCCCGCGCCGCCGCCGCCTTCACCTCCGCGAGCACGATGCGCGCCGCCGCCGCCTCACGCGCCGCCGCCAGGTCCTCGCGCGCCCGGCTGGCCGCCGCCTCCATCTCCGCCGCCTTCAGCCGCCAGCCCTTGTTCTCGGCCCGCAACTCGCGCACGTAGTCGAGCGGAAAGCCCGCCGGCTCCGGCCGCGCCCGCGCGCCAGCCGCCTCATCGCCCGCGCCATCGCCCGCGCCGTTGGCCTCGCCCGCGCCCTCGCCCTCGCTCACTCGCGCCATCGCACCCTCCAGCCTCCTCTGCCGTTCATGTCGCGCGCCGTTGCCGAACCGGTTTGACGCGACGCGCGGCGATGCGCACACTCGCGCCCGCCCAGCGCAGGAGGCCCGCGTGTCCAAACCGGTGTTCGAGGACCTGTTCCGCTTTTCCGGCCGGCGGAACCGCAAGTCCTACGCGCTCTATCTCCTGGTCTCGCTGGCAATCGTCGCCGTCGTCTGGGCCATCGCCCTGGCCTTCGCCTTCAGCGGCACCGGCACCGGGCCGGAGCTCTCCGCCTTCGTCGTCCCCGCCATCGTTTCGCTTGCGGCCGCCATCTCCGGCTGGGCCGTCGCCAGCCAGCGCTGCCGGGATTTCGGCTGGACCGGCTGGGCCGTGCTCCTCACGCTGATCCCCTATGTCGGATGGATCTTCGCGCTCGTGATCCTGTTCATCCCCGGCAATATCGGCCCCAACCGCTACGGCCCGGACCCGATCCCCAACCACCTCAACGACTGGACGGAGCGCGCGCCCGGCGCCTGAGCGCGCCGCCTGGGCGCGCTTCCCCGTCCCGCCGCTAGCCCTCCACCACCGCATCCGCCCGCGGCGGCGCCACCAGCGTCTCGCGCCGCTCGCGCCGCTCCTCGAACTCGTCCGCCACGCGCCCGCGCTCCGCCGCCACGTCGGGAATGTCATAGGTGTGGCCAACCAGCGCCGTCCCCGTCGCCATGGAGAGCACGCCGGCGTTGATCAGCGTCTGCGTCGCCGTGGCCTGCGCCTGGCGGTCCTGCCATGTCGGCGCGTACCATGGCGGCCAGCGCAGCGAGACGTCCGCCTCCGCCAGCCTCGTCGCCTTGTTGCCAATCTTTACCGAATACAGCCGGCTCGCCCGCGCCGCCATGCGCAACAGCGACAGCAGCGCCCCCTCGCCATAGGAAATCCGCAGCTTGTCCGCGAGAGAGACCAGTCCCTGGTTCAGCCACTCCAGCGCCCGCCCGGACTGCGCGCCGGAAAACTTCTGCGGGTCCGCCCGGTTGCCGTGCATCGCCTCCAGCGCCATCTCGCGCACCGCCCGGCAGTACTCGATCACGGCGGCGGAAGCGGTGCCGGAAATCTCCAGCACCTTCGCATCCCCGTCCTTGCTGACGATCAGCGCGTTGGAGGCGGAGCGCACGAACGGCCCCTCGTCCCCCACCGGCTCCTTCACGACAAACGTCGGGTCGGAGGAATACGCCAGCCCGCGCCCCGCCTGGCTCATCTGGTAGTCGATGGCGATCGCGTCCTCGATGCCATGGCGAAACGTCGAGCCCCCGTCGGTCTCGTCGCCCCCCGGCAGGTTG
>JAJYFW010000361.1 GCA_021785335.1 Pseudomonadota bacterium | reverse complement strand
CGGCGCCCGCGAGCGCGTGACGGACACGCACCTCGCCCATATCCGCGACCTGCCCAGGGTGCTGCCGGAAACCTTCGCCGCCGCCGCCCGCCGCGCGCGCGCGGCCGGGTTCGACGGCGTGGAACTCCATTACGCCCACGCCTACACCATGGCCTCCTTCCTCTCGGCCACGAACACGCGCGAGGACGGCTACGGCACCACCATCGAGGGCCGCCTGCGCCTGCCGCTCGAGGTCTACCAGGCCGTCCGCGCCGAAACCGGCCGCGACATCGCGCTCGGCTGCCGCTTCCTCGCCGAGGAATGCGTCGCGGGCGGCACGCAACTGCCGGACGCCGTCCGGTTCGGCCTCGCCTTCGCCCGCGCCGGCATGGATTTCCTCTCCACCTCCCGCGGCGGCAAGTTCGACGACGCCAAGCAGCCCGGCATCGGCGAGGCCGCCTACCCCTACACCGGCCCCAGCGGCTACGAGTGCATGCCCCACCACCTTTCCGACGAGCGCGGTCCCTTCGGCCGCAACGCCGCGCCCACGGCTTCCATCCGCGCCGCCATCCGCGCGGCCGGCCTCGAAACGCCCGTCGTCTGCACCGGCGGCATCCACAATTTCGAAACCGCGGAAGGCATGCTGGCGGACGGCGTCTGCGACATCGCCGGCGCCGCCCGCCAGGCCCTCGCGGACCCGGACTGGACCCGCAAGACCGCGCTCGGCCTCGGCGCCCAGGTCCGCCTCTGCGAATACACCAACTACTGCGAGGGCCTGGACCAGAAGCACAAGACCGTCACCTGCAAGCTCTGGGACCGCGCGGGCCTCGACGATCCGGTGGTGAAACGCACCGCGGACGGCAAGCGCCGCGCAACCGCGCCGGACTGGTCGCCGCCAGCAGCCGCGTAAATCCGATTGCAGGCCCCAACCCGGCAGGGGTGGACATTCCGCGCACATGGCGCTTCTTCGGCCCTGGCCTCGCGCCGCCGAGGCCCAATCCTCAACGCAAGCGTGACGGAAGACACTCGAGCATGACCGCGAGCCTCCAGTTCGGCCTCGGCT
Source organism: Pseudomonadota bacterium (assembly GCA_021785335.1). The sequence goes on along the minus strand of JAJYFW010000361.1, from coordinate 2,481 downwards.
TCACCCACACCGACCTCGCCACCCGCGACGGCCTCGCGCGGCTCGACGCGCTCTTCGTCCAACGTCTCGCCGAAGCCGACGCGGCGCTCCATGCCCGGCTCATGGCCGCCCGCGCCGAACCCGAAACCATCCAGGGCAAGCCCGAATCCGACCTCATCGTGGCACTCGCCCCGCATCTGGAGGCACTGCTCGGCGAACTCTTCGGCATCGCCGCGGAACTCGACGCCGCCGCCGCGGCGACGCTCGCCCGCGACCCCATCCACGCCTGCAAGCGCCTCTTCGTCCAGCGCCAGGCAGTCAAGAAGCACGCCGACCCCAGCGGCTTCGACGGCGACGCGCTGGAAGCCTCGCTCGCCGCGCGCATCGGCGCGCCGCTCACCGAGGCGGGCTTTGCCAACGCCGTTGCCGCCTGGGAAAAATCCGCCGACGCCGACGCGCTCGAGGAAGCGCTGCGCTACGCCGCCTGGGCGACGCTCACGCAAGCCGGCCGCGCGCGCTGGGCCGACGGCGTGATGTTCCGCACCCCGCACAAAATCGACCCGATGCATCTCTTCCCCGTCGAGACCATCGTGCGCGACGGCGTTACCATGATGCGGCTGCCGGAATCGCACTGGCGCGCCCGCGACGGCTTCGCGCTCACCGATGCCGGCATGAGCACGAACCAGGCGCTCGACCACATGAACTACTGCATCTGGTGCCACGAGCAGGGCAAGGATTCCTGCTCGAAGGGCCTGCGCGACCGCAAGACGGGCGCCTTCCAGAAATCCCCGTTCGGCGTCGCCCTCAACGGCTGCCCGCTCGACGAGAAGATCAGCGAGATGCACGCGCTGCGCGCCGGCGGGCATCTCCTCGGCGCCTTCGCCACCATCGCGGTGGACAACCCGATGATGGCGGCCACCGGGCATCGCATCTGCAACGACTGCATGAAGGCCTGCATCTACCAGAAGCAGGAGCCGGTGGACATTCCGCAGGCGGAAACCGCCATCCTCCGCGAGGTGCTGGCATTGCCCTGGGGCTTCGAGATCTACGCGCTGCTCACGCGCTGGAACCCGCTCGACATCCGCCGCCCGCTGCCGCGCGCGGGCACGGGCCGCAGCGTCCTCGTCGTCGGCCTCGGCCCCGCCGGCTTCACGCTCGCGCACCACCTGCTCAACGACGGCCACCACGTGGTCGCGATCGACGGGCTCAAGATCGAGCCCCTCGGTTTCGACCCCACGGCGCCCGTGCGTGACGCCGCCACGCTCTTCGAGGATCTCGACGACCGCGTCATGGCCGGCTTCGGCGGCGTCGCCGAGTACGGCATCACCGTCCGCTGGAACAAGAACTACCTCAAGCTCGTCCGCCTGCTGCTGGAGCGGCGCGCGGAGTTCTCCGCCCATGGCGGCGTGCGCTTCGGCGGCGGTGCGACGGTCTCGATCGACGACGCCTGGGCCATGGGCTTCGACCACGTCGCCCTCTGCATGGGCGCCGGCAAGCCCACGGTGATCGACATGCCGGCGGGCCTCGCGCGCGGCGTGCGCCAGGCCAGCGACTTCCTCATGGCGCTGCAGCTCACCGGCGCCGCCAAGAAGTCGACCATTGCGAACCTGCAACTACGCCTGCCCGTGGTGGTCATCGGCGGCGGGCTCACCGCCATCGACACCGCGACCGAGAGCCTCGCCTACTACGTCCGCCAGGTAGAGAAGTTCGCTGCCCGCCACAGGGTCCTCGCCGCCGAACGCGGCGAGGAAGCGGCGCGCGCCGCCTGGTCCGCCGAGGAACGTGAGATCGCCGAAACATTCCTCGCGCACGCCGCCGCCATCGCCGCGGAACGCGCGAAGGCGGCGGGCGAGGGCAGGGCGCCACGCTTTGCGCCTCTGCTCGAAGCCTGGGGCGGGGCAACCATCGCCTACCGCCGCCGCCTCGTGGACTCGCCCGCCTACACGCTGAACCACGAGGAAGTGGCCAAGGCGCTGGAGGAGGGCGTGCGCTTCGCCGAGGGCATGACGCCGCTCGCCGTGGAGAGGGACACGCGCGGCCACGCGAGCGCGCTGCGCGTGCGCGCGGCGGACGGCGGCGAACACACACTCCCCGCCCGCGCCATTCTCGTCGCCGCCGGCACCCAGCCCAACACGGTCCTCGCCCGCGAGGACGGCCGCATCGCGCTCGACGGCAAGTATTTCCAGGCCATCGACGAGGACGGGCGCAAAGTCTCCCCGGAACGCAGCGCCAAGCCCGAGACCGCGCAGGTGCTGATGCACGCCGCCCCGGACGGGCGCACGATGAGTTTCTTCGGCGACCTCCACCCCTCCTTCTTCGGCAACGTCGTGAAGGCCATGGGCAGCGCCAAGCGCGGCTACCCTGTTGTCAGCCGCGTGCTCGCCGCCCGTGCCCCCGCCAGCACGCCACGGGCCGTCCGCGCTGCCTTAGCGCCAGCGCCAGCAGGGCAAAACCGAGCACCGCCAGCAGCTGGTCGGCCAGGCCGAACAACGGCCACCACGC
>JAJYFW010000360.1 GCA_021785335.1 Pseudomonadota bacterium | reverse complement strand
GGTGGCCACCGCCCATGAGGGCGACGATGTGCTGCTGGCGACGAAGCTCGGGCGGGCGATAAGGTTCCAGGCGAACGAGGACGTGCTGCGGGTGTTCGCGGGGCGGGACAGCACCGGGGTGCGGGGGATGCGGCTCGCGACCGGCGATTCCGTGATCAGCCTCTCGGTGCTGCGTCATGTCGAGGCGAGCGTGGCGGAGCGCGAGGCGTTCCTGCGCGCGCGGCGGCGGGGCGAGGACGAGGCCGCCGAGAATGTGCCCGAGAGCGCGGGGGAGGGCGAGGACGAGAGCGGCGAGACGGTCGATCTCGCGCCCGAGCGCTACCGCGAGATGGAGGAGGCGGAGGAGTTGCTACTGGCGGTGACGGACCAGGGGTTCGGCAAGCGCAGCTCCGCCTATGCGTATCGCGTGTCCGGGCGCGGGGGCCAGGGGATCGGGGCGATCGGGCTTTCGCCGCGCACCGGTTCCGCGGTGGCGGCGCTGTTCCCGGTGCGGCCCGGCGACGACGTGATGCTGGTGACGGATGGCGGGCGGCTGATCCGGCTGCCGGCGGACCAGGTGCGCGTGACCGGGCGGATGGCGGCCGGGGTGACGCTGCTCAGGCTCGACGAGGGCGAGCGGGTGACCAGCGTGTTCCCGATTGTCGCCGGCGAAGAAGGGGGCGGCGAGGCGGACGGGGAGGACGGGGAGGCGCCGGATGGGGAGGATGCGGATGCGTGAGCGCGTGGCGCTGTATCCCGGCACGTTCGACCCGGTGACGAACGGGCATATGGACATCATCGGCCGCGCGGCGAGACTGGTGGACCGGCTGGTGGTTGGCGTGGCGATGAACGCCGGCAAGGGGCCGCTGTTCGAGCTGGCGGAGCGGGTGGAACTGGTGGAGATGGAATGCCTGCCGATCGCGGCGGACACCGGCGCGCGCATCGAGGTGAAGCCGTTCGACAAGCTGCTGATCGAGTTCGCGCAGGAGGTGGGCGCGCAGATGATCGTGCGCGGGCTGCGCGCGGTGACCGATTTCGACTACGAGTTCGCGATGGCGGGCATGAACTACCGGCTCGCGCGGGAGATCCAGACCGTGTTCCTGATGGCGAGCGAGCGGCATCAGTTCATTTCCTCCAAGCTCGTGAAGGAGGTGGCGATGCTGGGCGGCGACATCGCCTCCTTCGTGCCGGCCTCGACGCTGGCGCGCATGCATACGCGCGTTCGCCGCAAGGACCAGGAGTAGCCCGATGAAGCGCCGGACCTTTTCGCGTTCCCTGCTCGCCGCCCCCCTGCTTGCAACACCGCTGATCGGAACCAACATGACCGAAGCCGAAGCCGCCGACCTTTCCAACGAGGTCTACATGGACCTCAAGTACGGGCAGGTGGTGATCCAGCTGCTGCCCGAGATCGCGCCGAAGATGGTGGCGCACTTCAAGGAGCTGGTGAAGGAGCATTTCTACGACAACACGCCCTTCCACCGCGTGATCGCGGGGTTCATGGCGCAGGGCGGCGACCCGACGGGGACCGGCATGGGCGGCAGCAATCTCGGCCACGTGCCGGCGGAGTTCACGACGCAGCGCAAGTTCCTGCGCGGCACGGTGGGGGCGGCGCGTTCCTCCGACCCGAACAGCGCGGACAGCCAGTTCTTCATCTGCTTCGCGCCGGCGCCGTTCCTCGACGGGCAGTACACGATCTTCGGCCAGGTGATTTCGGGCATGCAGTATGTCGACGAGATCAAGAAGGGCTCGGGGCCGAACGGAATGGTCACCAACCCGGACCGCATCATCACCATGCGGATGGCCAACGCGCCGAAGTGAGGCCGGGCGGGAAGAGCGGCCTTGCATCGCGGGCGGTTCTGGCGTTGAAGGCGCCGGAGCCGCCGCGCGGCGCCCGACGCATGGGATGAGCCCGTAGCTCAGTCGGTAGAGCACGAGACTTTTAATCTTGGGGTCGTGGGTTCGATTCCCACCGGGCTCACCAATGAACGCCCACGCCGCGCGCGCCGGGGCCCGGCGGCGCGGCGGGTTGCGCCGGGGCGGGAAAGCTGAGAGTAGGGCGTTGCGATGCTGGCGGTCGTTTCTACATCCAATTGTATCGTCCTGGCTGATTTGACTCGGAACGAACTGAGTCTGCTGGAGAATTCCGAACCGGAATATTACGGGATTTCGTGGTTCCCGGGTGATTCCCAGCTCGTTACCTCGCATTCGCATCTCGACAACAACGGCCTGCGCGATGTCTCGAGCTACGCGCTCTCCGAGGTGGGGGCGGTGCGCGTGGGGCCGCGGCGGCTCGACGCCTATGCGCTGTCGCAGCCGCACCAGGTCGCCTGCGGGCTGGACGGGCGGATCTACGCCACCAACACCGGGCGCAACTGCGTCGCGGTGATCGACCCCGCGAGCGGCTGGATGCGCGAGCTGCGGCTGTCGCCGCTGCACTGGGACCGGCTGTCGCCCGAGGACCGCGCGGGCGATCACCTCAACTCCGTCCATGTGGGGCGCGAGGAGATGTGGGTGCTCGCGCACAATTTCGGCCGGGAGTCGGTCGCGGCGCGCTATTCGCTGCCGCGACTGGAACTCGTCGAGCGCGTGGCGTGCGGCGGCATCGGCGGCGGGCACAATATCTGGCCGGCCGGGACGGGCGTGCTGATCGGCTGCGCGAGCGAAACGGCGTCGCTGGTCAATCTCCTGAGCGGGGAGACGCTTTGGCGCTCGCCGACCGGCGGATACACGCGCGGGCTCGCGGCGAGCGCGGATCACATCCTGGTGGGCGAGAGCGAGCGCGGCGGGCGCGCGATGCGGGCGCACAGCAGCGGCAGCCTGTGGCTGCTCGACCGCAAGGATCTCTCCGTCCTGGCCTGCATGAAGCTCGACCGGCTGGGGCCGGTGCATGAGGTCCGGCTGCTCGACGTGCCGGATCTCGCGCATCACGGCGTGCCGTTCACGGGGATCGAGGCGCTGATGGCGGCGCGGCGACCGGTCGAGGAGGGCGTGCTGCCCGAGCCGGAACCTCCGCCGCCGCCCCCACCACCGCCACCACCACCGCCGCCGCCGCCACCGCGGCCGCTGGTCCGGCGCGCGCTCGGCAGGCTGGGCCGGCTGGCGTTGCGGGCCGCCGGGGAGCCGCGTTGACAGCACCGCCGGGCCATGGTGGCTGACCGCGTCGCAGCGGAAGGACGCCCCATGCCGAGCAGCACCAGCGCCAGCACCACGCAACCCGACGTGGCGCCGCCGCCGCAGCCGATCGGCGATCCCGTTTCCTATCGCGCCCGGCACGTGAGGTGGGAGGTGGCGGACGGGATCGGGACCATCACGCTGAACCGGCCGGAGCGGAAGAACCCGCTGACTTTCGAGAGCTACGCGGAGCTGCGCGACCTGTTCCGCGCGCTGGGTTCCGCGCGGCGCGCGGTGCGGGCGGTGGTGATTGCGGGCGAGGGCGGGAATTTCTGTTCCGGCGGCGACGTGCACGAGATCATCGGGCCGCTGGTGGCGCTGAAGCGGGCGGGCGACATGGACGCGCTGCTGCGCTTCACGCGGATGACCGGCGCGGTG
>JAJYFW010000359.1 GCA_021785335.1 Pseudomonadota bacterium | reverse complement strand
TGCGCATCGTGAGCGTGATCCCGCGGGGGCCCGCGGCACGCGCCGGCCTGCGCGGCGGCGACATCGTCGACGCGGTCAACGGCAGGACGATCCGCTCCGCCCGGGCGCTGCAGCGCGCGATCGCGCTCGCCGCGCCGGGCTCGCGCGTCGAGCTCGGTTGCATGCGTCACGGCCATGCCTTCAACCTGTCGGTCGAGGTGGGGTTGCGCCCCCACCTCGAATTGAACTGACTCAAGCGAGTTCACGCGAGGAGAAACGAACGATGCGCATCCTGGTGGTCGAGGACGACAAGGACGTGGCCGGTTTCGTGCTCAAGGGGTTGCGCGAGGCCGGCCATGTGGTCGAGCACGCGTCCAACGGACGCGACGGGCTGTTCCTCGCGGCCTCGGAAAGTTTCGACGCCATCGTGCTGGACCGCATGCTGCCCGGCGGCATAGACGGGCTGCGGCTGCTGGAGACGCTGCGCTCGCAGAACAACCACACGCCGGTGCTGTTCCTCTCGGCCCTCGCCCAGGTGGACGAGCGGGTGAAGGGGCTGAAGGCGGGCGGCGACGACTACCTCACCAAACCCTTCTCCTTTGCCGAGCTGCTGGCACGCGTCGAGGGCATCGCCCGCCGCGGCCGCGGCGAGGGGCCGGTCACGCGGCTCGCCGTGGCCGACCTCGAGATGGACCTGCTGTCGCGCACTGTGCGCCGCGGCGGCGAGAAGATCGACCTGCAGCCGCGCGAGTTCCGCCTGCTCGAATACCTGATGCGCCACGCCGGCCAGGTGGTGACGCGCACCATGCTGCTGGAGGGCGTTTGGGATTATCATTTCGATCCGCAGACGAACGTCATCGACGTGCATGTCTCGCGCCTGCGCCAGAAGGTGGACAAGCCCTTCCCCACGCCGCTGATCCACACCGTGCGCAACGCCGGCTACATGCTGCGCGCCGAGGCCCCCTGAGGCGCGTGGCGTGGCGCGGTAGCCGGAACGGCGCCGTGAGGCGCGGACACAGGCGATGAGTCTCACGACCACGCTGCAGATGCTGAGTCGCGGCAGGTTCAAGGCACGACGGCGGCGGCGCACCACGCCGATGTTCCGCTCCGCCGGGTTCCGCTTCGGCATCCTCTACGCGGCGCTGTTCGGACTCTCGGCGCTGACGCTCGCGGCCTTCCTTTGGTGGACCACGGTCGGCCTGCTCGACCGGCAGACCGACGCCGCGATCAACGCCGACACGCAGGGGCTGGCGGAGCGCTACCACGAGGGCGGGCTGCCGGCGCTGATCGAGACGATCGACCAGCGCCTCGCCGCCAATATCGACGACAACGCGATTTACCTGCTGGTCGGCCCGCATTTCGACCGCATTGCCGGCAACCTCAACGCCTGGCCGCACGGCGTGACGATGGACACCAACTGGTTCGAGCTGCCGGTGCAGCGCGCCGGGCTCACCGGCGTGGCCAGGCTGCACGAGTTCAACCTGCCGGGCGGGTTCCATCTCCTGGTGGGGCGCGATTCCCATGTCCGCTCGCAGCTGCGCCGGCTGCTGACCGGGGCGCTGCTGTGGTCCGCCGTGGTGGCGCTTGCGCTCGGCACACTGGGCGGCGCGCTGGTACGCGGTGCCTTCCGCGCGACGGTCGCCGACGTATCGGCGACCGCGGCGGCGATCGCCGCGGGCGATCTCTCCCGGCGCGTGCGTATCGCCGGCACCGGCGATGAGTTCGACCTGCTCGCCGGCGCCGTCAACGACATGCTGGACCGCATCCTGCGGCTGATGGACGGGGTGAAGCAGGTCTCCAATGCCATCGCGCACGACCTGCGCACCCCGATCGCGCGCGCGCGCACAAGGCTCGAGGACGCGGCGACCCACGCCCGAACGCCGGAGGAACTGCACGCCGCGATCGACCGGGCACAGGTGGATCTGGACGGCGTGGTCGGCGTCTTCCAGGCTATCCTGCGCATCGCCGAGATCGAGGCCGGGGCTCGCCGTTCCGCCTTCGTCACGTTCGACCTGTCGGCGTTGATCGCCGACCTCGCCGAACTCTACGCCGCGCCGGCCGAGGACGCGGGGCTGCGGCTCGACGCCTCGATTCAGTACGATATCTCCTTCTACGGCGACCGCGACATGATCCAGCAGGCGGTCGCCAACCTGCTCGACAACGCCATCAAGTTCTCACCACCCGAGACGGCGGTGCAGCTCTCGCTTGCGGCCGGCGACGAGGGCCTGCGCATCGAGGTCGCGGATCGTGGCCCCGGTATCCCTGAGGCCGACCGCGCGCGCGCGACGGAGCGCTTCTTCCGCGGCGAGCAGGCACGCAGCACGCCGGGCTCCGGCCTTGGCCTCGCGCTGGTGCAGGCGGTGGCGACGCTGCATGGCGGCACGCTGACGCTCGCGGACAACGCGCCCGGCCTGCGCGCCACCCTCGCGCTGCCGGTGAGGGGCATGAACACGGCTTCATGACCGCCCCACGGCGACGAGAGGTGGCCCGTGCGATCCTTTTTGACATGCGCGTGCTTCCGGTGGTGACGCTTGGGCTGATGGTGTCCCTGGTCGTGGCCGCACCGGGCAATGCCCAGTTCCTGTTCGCGCAGACCAAGCCGATGGTGATCACCACCGACACTGCCGCCTATTGCGGCCAGTTGTCGGCGCAGGTGGCGCGGGTGCAGGCGCACACGGAGAAGGTGCCGCCCGACGTGCCGCGGCTGGCCGCCGAGGGGCGCCGCCTGTGCAGCAAGGGGCTGATCCGTCCGGGCATCGAGCGCCTGCGCCGCGCCTGGACGCTGCTGACGGTCCGTTAGATTCCGCGGCTTCGGCAACCCACCCGCGCGGGAGCCGCGCGGTCGCATGGACAAAGAAAAAGGGGCGGACCTTGCGGCCCGCCCCCATTCTCAGTCGCGACTGGGACTTAGAAGTCCATGTCACCCATGCCGCCGCCCGGAGGCCCGGCCATCGGCGCCTTCTTCTCCGGCTTCTCGGCGATCATCGCCTCGGTGGTGACGAGCAGGCCGGCGACCGAGGCCGCGTCCTGCAGCGCCGTGCGTACGACCTTGGTCGGGTCGATGATCCCGGCCTTGACGAGGTCCTTGAACTCGCCGCTCTGCGCGTCGAAGCCCCAGTTGTAGTCGTCCTTGTCCAGCACCTTGCCGGAAATGACGGCCCCGTCCTCGCCGGCGTTCTCGGCGATCTGGCGCAGCGGCGTGAGCGCGGCCTTGCGGACGATCTCGATGCCGAAGCGCTGGTCGTCGTTGTCGGCCTTGAGCTTGGCGAGCACGAGCGAGGCGCGCGCGAGGGCAACACCGCCGCCCGGCACGATGCCTTCCTCGACCGCCGCACGGGTCGCGTGCAGCGCGTCGTCCACGCGGTCCTTGCGCTCCTTCACCTCGACCTCGGTGGCGCCACCGACGCGGATGACGGCAACGCCGCCCGCGAGCTTCGCCAGCCGCTCCTGCAGCTTCTCGCGGTCGTAGTCCGAGGTGGTCTCCTCGATCTGCGCGCGGATCTGGTTGCAGCGGCCCTTGATGTCGTCGCCCTTGCCGGCGCCCTCGAC
>JAJYFW010000358.1 GCA_021785335.1 Pseudomonadota bacterium | reverse complement strand
CGAGCGCGAGTTCACCCGCTCCTTCGCGATCGACCGCAAGATCCGCGTCGCGGTGGACGAGGCGAAGGCGGACGTGATGATCGGCCACGACACCGGCTGCATCACCACGCTCGACAAGAACCAGTGGATCGGCCGCGCCGTGGACAAGGTCTACGAGTTGCCGGTGATGGCGGACTGCCAGTTCGCGGCGCTGATGCTCGGCGCGCATCCCTACAAGCTGGCGCAGCTGCACTGGCACGCCTCGCCGTTCGAGAAGTTCCTGGAGAAACTCGGAATCGACTGGGAAAAGGCGAAGGCTGAGTTCGAAGCCTATCTCAAGGAGGTCGCGGCCGGGCGCGGCGAGAATCTCTACGATCCGCGGCGCGCCATCACCTCGGGCCCCGGCTACGTGCCGCCGGCCGCACTCACTCAGGGAGGTGCGGAATGAGCGCGCCGGTTCTCGTCGTCGGCGGCGGCCCCGCCGGGCTCTCCGCGGCGCATGCGCTGGCCAGCACCGGCACCAGCGTGATCCTCGTCGACAAAGCCGATCGTCTCGGCGGCGCGCCGATCATTTCGGGCTACGCCAAGCTCGTCCCCTCCGGCGAGTGGGCGCGCGACGCCATCGGCGGCATGGTCAGGCGCGTCGAGGAAAACCCGCTCATCACCGTGCACCGCAACGCGCGCATCACCGATTTCTCCGGCGAGCCGGGCAGGTTCCGCGCGCGCACCTCGACCGGCGTGGACCTGGACGTCGCCAGCGCCGTCCTCTGCACCGGCTTCACCCATTTCGATTCCGTCAACAAGCCGGAATGGGGCTTCGGCACCTACCCTGACGTGGTGACGACCACGCAGGTGGAGCAGATGCTGTCGAGCGGCGCCGGCATCCGCTGCCCTTCCGACGGGCGCGAGCCGGAGCGTGTCGCGATCCTGCTCTGCGTCGGCTCGCGCGACCGGCAGATCGGGCGGGAGTGGTGCTCCAAGATCTGCTGCACCGTCTCGGCCAACATCGCGATGGAGATCCGCGAGCACCTGCCGAAGTGCAACGTCTATATCTACTACATGGATATCCGCACCTTCGGCCTCTACGAGGACACCTACTACTGGGAGAGCCAGGAGAAGTGGAAGGTGAAGTACATCAAGGCGCGCATCGCCGAGGTCACAGCCATCGGCAACCGCCTGCTCGTCAAGGGCGAGGATACGCTGGTGAAACGGCCGATCACCATCCCGTTCGACCTGGTGGTGCATGCGATCGGCATGGACCCCAACGTCGAAAACCTCGAGATCGCCGCCACGTTCGGCATCCGGCTCGAGAAGCACGGCCACATCCTGAAGGCGCCGACCTACAGCGCCATGAGCGGCACCACGCGGCCGGGCGTGTTCGTCGCCGGCGCGGCCACCGGGCCCGAGACGATCGACGATTCCATCGCGCAGGGCCAGGCCGCGGCGATGGCCGCCCTCGGCATGGCGCACGCCCCGGTCGCCGCGGCGGCGGAGTAATGTTCGGACTGCGCGCCCGCCCGCAGTCGCCGCCTGCTCAGGCGGTCGTGCTCGACCTCAGCGGCGCGCGGCTGCGCGCGGCGCTGGCGGACCTCGAGGAGTCGGCGGCACCCACCGGTGGCGTGGAGCGCTACGTCACGGCGCTGGTGCTCAAGGCGGCGCTGTTCGACGAGCTTCTGGCCGGCGGGCGCGTGCGCGACCTGGCGGAGCAGGATTTCCTCGACCTCTGCGCCTTCGTCTCGCCGGTGCGCCGGCGTATCGCCGCCTCCATCGCGCGCGAGGGCTTCGCCAACATCCGCCGCCATCTCGTCCGCCTGCTCGACGGCGCCGAGGATGTCACCACGGCGGATGCCCGCATGGAGGCGTTTGTCGCCGCCTTTCCCGCGGACCGCGAGCACCGCTGGGTACGCGACCTCGCCGCCGAGATCCTGCATTACACCGCACCCGACCATTATCCCCTGATGACCCGCTGGGTGTGGGACGCGCGCGTCGGCACCGGCGTGCTGCGCGAACTGTGGTACGCGGAAGATATGGACACGCTGCGCATCGCGGCGACGGACGACTTCGCCACCTTCGCGACGCTGCGCGACGAGCTCGCGGGCTTCCTCGCGGGGCTCGACATCACCCGCGACGTCTCGCTGCGGGTCACGCTGCTGCTCGCGCACGTCTATGCCGGCTACATCAACGATCGCGGCGGCCACTACCTCAAGAACGAATTCTCCCGCCCGGCCGACCCCATGGCGCACACCAGGCGCCTGCTCGGCCTCGATGCCATCGACACGCGGACCGGGCGCGCGCGTCTCAAGCTGATCGACGGCGAGGCCCGCGAAGTAGCGGAGCCGCTGCGCCTCGGCGCCCAGGAATCACGCCATGCCGATTCATGAAAAATCCCTGATCCGCAAGGAGAACCTCGTCACCCACGAGCGGCTCACGCTCGAGGGCGTCGATGTCTCGGGGGACTGGAGCACCTTCATCCAGCCCCGCGTCATCACCGACTACAACGAGGCGATGCAGGATGAGATCGCCGCGCTGCCCGGCGGCGAGGCGATCCATCGCTGCTGGCAGTGCGGCTCCTGCACCAACGCCTGCACGATCAACGCGCTCAACAGCGACTTCAACCCGCGCTACTGGATCTACCTGATCCGCATCGGGCTCGAGAGCGAGCTGCTGCGCGACAAGGACATCATCTGGCAGTGCGTCTCGTGCAACAAATGCACCTATGCCTGCCCGCGCGACGTCAACCCGGAAGGCGTGATGAAGGCGACGGCGCACTGGCTCGAACTCAAGGGCCACACGCCGCCCTCGCCGGCCATGGTGTTCGACGAGGTGTTCTCCGAGCAGGTCTTCGAGCACGGGCGCATCGAGGACGGGCGCGTGCTGCGCCGCTTCTTCGCGCGCACGGGCCAGGCGCTGCAGCAGGAATGGCTGGTGGCGATGGTCAAGGGCCTCGTCTCGCGCCTGCCGGTCTCGCTGCTGATCCGTCTCGGCCTCGCGACGCTGATCGAGCCGAAGACGCGCGGCTGGGGGCCGGCGCGCGCGGCGATCGCCGAATACGTCGCCGAGCGCCACGCGGCGGACCGGCGAGCCCTGTCACTGCCGGCCGAGGAGTCGAAGCGATGAGCAGCCAGAACCGCAAGGTCGCCTACTACCCCGGCTGCGCGCTGGAGGGCACCGGCAGCGCCTATGACCGCTCCACGCGCGCGATCGGCAAGGCGCTCGGGCTCGGCATCGAGGAGCTGGAGAACTGGAACTGCTGCGGCGCGATGGAGGTCAAGAACGTCGACCCGAAGCTGCAGACCTACCTCTCCGCGCGCAACCTCTCGATCGCCGAGAAGATGGGCCACACGACCGTGATGGCGCCGTGCAACGGCTGCTACCACAACCTCAAGAAGGCGGAATACGACCTCGCGCACGACCTCGCCTCGGTCGAGGTCAACGAGCGGCTCTCGGCGAAGGCCGGGCACGCGGCGTACCGCCCCGGCAAGGTGACGACGATCCACGCGCTCGACTGGATCAAGGACGCGATCGGCGAGGACGGGATCAAGTCGCGGGTGCGC
>JAJYFW010000357.1 GCA_021785335.1 Pseudomonadota bacterium | reverse complement strand
CCTGGGGATGGCGTTCGCCATCCAGGCGGCGATGGGCGGCATCGTCGATGTGTGGGCGCCGGGCGCGGACGGGCACTACCCGGTGGCGGCGTACCAGGCGGCGTTCCTGCTGCCGTTCGTGCTGGGGTCCGGGGCGCTGGCGTGGTTCGTTTATGCGCGGCCGGCGGCGCGGGGGGTGGAGGCGGCGGCGCCGCTGCCCGCCGCGGCGTTGTTCGCCGCGGAGGAGGCGGTGGATTATTGCTGAGCGGGCGGGGCCGTGCGCTCAGCGCCGCGCGAGGAAGTCGATTTCCACCAGCGCGCCGCGGGCGAGGCCGGTGACGCCGATGCAGGTGCGGGCGGGGAGTTTGCCGGGCTCGAAATAAGAACGGTAGGCGGCGTTCATGGCGGCGTAGTCGCGCTCGAAATGGGTGAGGTAGGCGCGGGCCTGGACAACGTGGGCGAAGCCGAGGCCGAGGCCGGCGAGCACCAGGCCGAGATTGTCCATCACGCGGCGCGTCTGCGCCTCGACGCCCTCGGGGAGCGGGGCGGCGTCGTTTGCGGGGTCGGTGGGCATCTGGCCGGTGACGAGGATCCAGCCGCCGGTCTCGACCGCGTGGCTGAATGGGGCGACGGGCGTGGGGGCACCGGCGACCATGTGGAAGACGCGGTCGTTCATTGTTTTGCTTTCGTTATTGTTCCGGGGGAGGCCTGCGCGTGACCTTGCGGGCGGCGGTGTGGCGCTTGGCCTCGAGGCGGCGGGCGCGCTCGGCGCGGGGGATGGCGGTCTTGTGGCGCTTGCGCGGGGGCGTCGCGGCCTTCGCGATGAGGGCGAGGAGCTGGGCGATGGCGTCCTCGCGGTTGCGCGCCTGGCTGCGGGTGGCGTGGGCGGTGATGACGATCTCGCCCTCCGCGGTGAGGCGCGAGCCGGCAAGCGTGGCGAGGCGGGCGCGGACCGGTTCTGGCAGGGAGGGCGAGGTGGCGACGTCGAAGCGCAGCTGGGCGGCGGTGGCGACCTTGTTGACGTTCTGCCCGCCGGGGCCGGGGGCGCGGATGTAGGTGAGGCGCAGCTCCTGCGTGTCCAGCACGATGCCGGGGGCGGCCTTGCGGTAGCGTTCTGGCATCATGGGCGGGGCATCACACGTCCGCGGGCGGGCCGGCGGTGATGCCGCCGTCGATGACCAGGGTCTGGCCGGTCATGAAGCTCGCGGCCGGCGAGGCGAGGAAGACCGCGGCACCGGCGATCTCGTCCGGCTCGCCGATGCGCTTGAGGGGGGTTTCGCGTTCGCGCCGGGCGAGGGTGACGGGGTCCTGCCAGAGGGCGCGGGCGAAGTCCGTGCGGATCAGGCCCGGGGCGATGGCGTTGGCGCGGATGCCGCTCGGGCCCCACTCCACGGCGATGTTGCGCACGAGCTGGAAGTCCGCGGCCTTGGAGATGGCGTAGGCGCCGAGGTTGGTGGAGCCCCTGAGGCCGGCGATGGAGGAGACGAGGATGACGCTGCCGCCGCCGCGCTGCGCCATGCCGGGAAGGACCATGTTGGCCAGCCAGAAATTGCTCCGGATGTTGGAATCCATCGTGCGGTCGAACGCGTCGTCGCCGATGGTGGCGGAGGGGCCGAAATGCGGGTTCACCGCGGCGTTGCAGACCAGGATGTCGATGCCGCCCCAGGCGGCGATGGTGCGCTCGACGAGGGCGGCGAGGTCTTCCTTGCGGCCGATGTGGCAGGCCTGGGCGCGGGCCTTGCCGCCCGCCGCCGCGATCTCGGCCACGACGGCCTCGCAGGCTTCGAGCTTGCGGCTGGAGACGGTGACGAGGGCGCCGTGCTGGGCGAGGCGCATGGCGATGGCGCGCCCGATGCCGCGCGAGGCGCCGGTGACGACGGCGACCTTGCCGGTGAGGTCGAAGAGCCCGGCGCTTTCGACGGAGGATGTCATCTGTTCCTCACAACCATAGGAGCCCGAAGACGATGGTCGCGACGGTGAGCGGGGCGCCGACGCGGAAATAGGTCCAGAAGCCGATCTCGACGCCCTCGTTGCGCGCCTGCTGCACCACGATGAGGTTCGCGACCGAGCCGAGGATGGTGAAATTGCCGGCGAAGGTCGAGGCCATGGCGACGACGCGCCAGGCGCGGGCGGGGTCCGGCAGGGCGGCGACGAAGGGTTTCAGCACCAGCACCGCGGGGACGTTGGAGACGAGGTTGGAGAGTGCGGCCGTCGCGAGGCCGAGGACGGGCATGCGGTCCAGCGCGAGATGGCCGATGGCGGCGACGGTGGCGGGCGTGAGGAGGGTCGCCTGCAGCCCGTGCACGACGACGAAGAGGCCGGAGAACATCACGAGGAGCTGCCAGTCCACCTTTTCGAGCAGGGCGCCGGTGGGCAGGCGGCGGCTGGCGATGGTGGCGGCGGCGGCGGCAAGTGCGGCCTCGGGCGGCGGGACGCCGGCGAAGAGCGCGATCAGCAGGGCGGCGGCGACGACGAGGCCCTTGATGACAAGGCCGCGGTCCAGGTGTTGCGGTTCGGCGGGGACGGGTTCGAGGCGGGAGGCGGAGAGGAACTCGCCGGGCCAGAGGGCGGCGATGAGGACGATGGAGAGCGCCGCGCCGAACAGGGCCGGGGGCGTGAGGGAAGCGGCGAAGGCGCGGTACGGGATGGCGGAGGCGGCGCCCACGATCATGTTCTGCGGGTTGCCGGTGAGGGTGGCCTCGCCGCCGACATTGGAGGCGACCGCGACCGCGATGAGGTAGGGCACGGGGTCGCGCTGGAAGCGCCGCGCGATGGCGAGGACGGGGGGGGCGAGGACGACGCAGATCGTGTCGTTGACCAGCAGCGCGGAGAGCAGGGCGGTGGCGGCGACGATGATGGCGAGCAGGGCGAGCGGGTGGCGGACGCGCGCGACCACGGCCTCGGTGGCGAGGGCGAAGAAGCCGCTGGCGGCGAGCGCGGCGGCGACGACCATCATGCCGAGGAGGAGCAGGATGGTGCCGAGGTCGATGGCGGCGAAGGCCGCGCGCAGCGGCAGCACGCCGGTGAGGACCATCAGCACGGCGCCGATGAAGGCGGCCCCTGCCCGCTCCACCTGCCAGGCGGGGACGCGGCCCGCGGCCATGACGAGGTAGGTGGCGGCGAAGATCAGGGCGGCGAGGGCGGCGTGCATGCGCCCGCATGGGGCGGGCGGGGCGTGGGCGCGTCAAGGGCGCGCGGGCGGGAGCACCTTGTAGAGGCCGATGCCGGGGCGCGCGGCCATCAGCGCGAGGTGGCCGTGGAGCAGCGTGGCGGGCGCGTGGCGCCAGAGGCTGGTGACCAGGATCGCGTCGAAATGGCGCAGCGCCGCGCGGAGGTCGCCGCGGGGGTTCTGGCCGCCGAAGGCTCGGGTGAGGATGCGCTGCGCCTGCTCCGTGGCGGCCTCCTCCTGCGTCGGTTCCAGCGGCTGCTGGCCTGGGGCGTCGAACAGGGCGGGCATGAAACGGCCGGAGATCGCCGCGAGATAGACCGGGAGGTGGTAGTCGGTGGGCCAGTGGCCGTCGATGACCCAGGGGGTGAGGCCGCGCGGCTTCTGCTGGGCG
>JAJYFW010000356.1 GCA_021785335.1 Pseudomonadota bacterium | reverse complement strand
TCTCATCACTTCGCGCGGCCACCTCTCGATCTTCGTCACCCACCCGTTCGCGGTCGCGTGCCTTCTCGTGGCGCTCGCGGTTTTCCTGGCCCCGTTCGTCCGCCGCGCGCCGGCTGCGGCTCCCGCGCCCGCACCTTCGACGCACTGACCTCCCGCGGGGCCTCCTCGCCGCCGGGGGCGGGCAGCGCCGGCGCGATCGCGGCCGCGGCGTCGAGCAGCAGGCGCAGCGCCGCCTTCGGTGCCTCCGCCGCGAAACGCATCGAGGGGCCGGAGACGACGAGCGCACCGTGCAGCCGCCCCGCGGCGTCGCGCACCGGCACCGCGGCGGAGGTGGTGTGCGCCTCGCGCCCGCGCCCGATCAGGTGCCCGGCCTTGCGGATCGCCAGCAGGTCCGCGTCGCCGCCGTCGCCGCGGAAGGCGAGCAGCACCGGGCCGACGACGCCGGAGCCGAGCGGAAAGCGCGCGCCCTCCTCCAGGTGGTGGCGCACCGTAAGCCGCGAGTTCTCGCGGAACCGGCACATGCGTTCGTCGCCGTCGATGACGTAGAAGGAAACGCTCTCCCCAGTCGCGTCGCGCAGCCGCTGCAACTGCCGCCGCACCTGCTCCTCGAGCCGGAAGCCGCGGCGGTAGGTCTGTGCCAGCTGCCAGATCTTGGGCCCGAGCCGGTAGCCGGAGCCCGCTTCGCGCTCCAGGAACCCCGCGGCTTCCAGCGTCGCGCAGAGGCGCAGCGTGGTGGTCTTGTTGAGGCCGCTGTGAGCCGTCAGCTCGCGCAGGCTGAACTCCGTGGCGCCGCCGAGAAACGCGTCGAGCAGCCCCAGAGCCTTGAAGACCGTTCCCGCCGTCTGCGGCATTCCGCTTCCCTTGCCAGGCCGATGCGAAATGATCGGCCGTTCCGGGCACAGTATCGGCTGCCATTTGCCCAGCGTCGAGAGCTTCGCGAGGTCGTGCGGACGAGCGTAGCACATATTGGACCGCCGCACCGATAAATGATATTCGACAAGAATTACCGGTAGCCGCCATCGGGCGATCGTCCGGAAGGGAAACGAGATGTCCGATACCGATCTGCTGCATCCCGGGCGCGTCGTCGCCAGCCTCGAGGTGAACTGGCTGAAGCTGCCGCTGCACACGCCCTACCGGCTCTCCTACCGCACCTTCATGGAGTTCGAGCCCTTCGTCGTCGCGGTGCGCGACCGCGACGGGCGCGTCGGCTGGGGCGAGGGGCATGTCTCGCCGGGATCGAGCAAGGAAACGCGCGAGGGCGGCTGGGCCTTCTGCGCGACGCAGGCGAGGAAGCTGCCTGGCCGCACGGTCGCCGAGGCGCGCGAGATGCTGCTTGCCGCCTCGCCGGCGAGCCCGGTTGCCGCGAGCGCCATGGTGACGGCGCTCGAGATGCTGGGCGGGCACAAGGCGCTCACCGCGGGCAGGCCCGTGCGCCACACGCTGCTGGCACCGTTCGAGGCCACCACGCCGGAGGAGATCGCGGCGGAGGTGGAGCGCCGGCTTGCCGAGGGCTTCACCACCTTCAAGGTGAAGGTCGGCAAGAACGTCGCCGCGGATCTCGCCCGCGTGCGCGAGATCCAACGCGCCGCGCGCGGCCGCGTGACGTTGCGCATCGATGCCAACCGCGCCTTCAGCCGCGCCGACGCCATCGCCTTTGCGACCGGCGTCGATCCCGAGGGCGTGGCGCTGTTCGAGCAGCCGTGCGCCTCCGAGGCATGGGAAGACAATGCCGCCGTCGCCGCGGTCTCCAACGTGCCGGTGATGCTGGACGAGCCGATCTGCTCGCTCGCCGACATCGCGCGCGCCGGCGCAATCCCCGGCGTCAAGTTCTGCAAGATCAAGCTGAAACGTTTCGTGGGCATGGGCCGGCTGATCGAGGCGCTGGAAGCGATCCGCGCGCATGGCATGGGCGCGGTGCTGGGCGACGGGCTCGGCGCCGACATCTCCGCGTGGATGGAGGCGATGGCCGGCGCGGGGCGGATCGACGGGCCCGGGGAGTTCAACGGCTTCCTAAAGCTCCAGCACAGCCTGCTCGCCAACCCGATGCACGTGGACCGCACCGGCATGACCGTGCCGCCGGGCTTCGTGCCGGAGCCGGACCCGCGGATGCTGGCCTCGCACGCGCAGGCACGCCTCGCGGCGTAGCGCGCCGCCCGGCTCAGCCGCCGCCGGCCGCTTGGTCGAGCAGGTAGGCGAGGATGCTGCCGGCGCGCCAATGGGCGAGCTCCTCCGCGGTCTCGATCGCAGCCCGCAGCGCGACCGGCCGCTCGCGCCCCTCGATGGTGCAGGCGATTGTGGCGCCGGGGCCGTCGAGGCCGGCAAGATCGATATCGATCCGTTCCGCTCCCGTAAGACCGAGCGTGCGCCGGCTTTCGCCCGGCGGGAAGGTCAGCGGCAGCACGCCGAGCGCGAGCAGGTTGGAGCGGTGGATGCGCTCGAAGCTCTCGGCGATGACGGCCCGCACGCCGAGATAGCGCGTGCTCTTCGCGGCGTCGTCGCGCGAGGAGCCCGTGCCGTAGTTTCGCCCGGCGACGATGACGAGGGGTGTGCCCGCCGCCGCGTAGCGCCGCGCCGCCTCCTGGAGCGGCAGCGTCTCGCCCGAGGGCAGATGCTGCGTCATCCCGGCGGCGGGCGAGGGGAGAAGCTCGTTGCGCAGGCTCGGGTTGGTGAAGGCGCCCTGCAGCATCACCTCCCAGTGGCCGCGCCGGGCGCCGAAACTGTGCAGCGCGCCGGGCGCCACGCCGCGCCCGGCGAGATAGCGGCCCGCGAGCGAGTCCGGGCGGATCGGCGCCGCCGGTGAGATCTGGTCGGTGGTGACGCTATCGCCGAACATCGCGAGGATGCGGGCGCCGGCGATGACCGGGCCGGTCGTTTCCCGGCCGGCGATCGGCGGACGCGCGACATAGGTCGGCGCGATCTCCCATGGCTGGGCCGACAGTTGTTCCGCCGGCGCCAGCGTGCCGGCGCCGCCCTCGTAACGTTCCCGGAACAGATCCGCGGTCACCGCGACGCGCGCCGCCTCGATCGCCGCGCGCGAGGGCCAGAGGTCGCGCAGGAAAACCGGCCGCCCCGCCGCATCTGTGCCGAGCGGATCGTGCCGCAGGTCGACCATCGTCGAGCCGGCGAGCGCATAGGCCACGACCAGCGCCGGCGAGGCGAGGAAGTTCATCGGTATCTGCCCGTGCACCCGGTTCGCGAAATTGCGGTTGCCGGAGAGCACCGCGCTCACGGCAATGGCCTCGCGCCCCAGCGCCTCGGCGACCGCCGGCTGCAATGGCCCAGCATTGCCGATGCAGGTGGTGCAGCCGAACCCCACGACGGCGAAGCCGAGCGCGTCCAGCGCCGCCTGCAGCCCCGCGCGCGCAAGGTAGTCGCGCACCACCCGGCTGCCGGGCGCGAAGGATGTCTTGACCCACGGCTTCGGCGCGAGGCCCGCGCGCACGGCGTTGCGGGCCAGCAAGGCCGCGGCGATGACGCTGTCCGGGTTGGCGGTGTTGGTGCAACTCGTGATCGCCGCCAGCACCACGTCGCCGGGCCGC
>JAJYFW010000355.1 GCA_021785335.1 Pseudomonadota bacterium | reverse complement strand
GATGCGCGCCTGCCCGCAGCCGATCGTCGCCGCGATCGACGGGGTATGCGCGGGCGCGGGGGCGATCCTGGCGATGGCCTCCGACATGCGGATCGGGACGGCGCGCAGCAGGACGGCGTTCCTGTTCGTGCGCGTGGGGCTCGCGGGGGCGGATATGGGTGCGTGCGCGATCCTGCCGCGCATCGTGGGCCATGGACGGGCAAGCGAGTTGCTGTTCACCGGCCGCGCGCTGCCGGGGGACGAGGCGCTTGCCTGGGGTTTCCTGAACCGGATCGTCGCACCCGAGGAACTGGCGGCGAACGCGCGGGCATTGGCGGCGGAGATCGCCGCGGGCCCCGGCTTCGCGCACGCGATGACCAAGACCTGCCTCGCGCAGGAATGGGACATGGGTATGGACGCCGCGATCGAGGCGGAGGCGCAGGCGCAGGCGATCTGCATGCAGACCGAGGATTTCGCGCGCGCCTACCATGCGTTCGCGGAGAAGCGGAGACCGGTCTTCGAGGGCAATTAGCGATGCCGGTGGAGCATCTGGCGCATCTGGCCTGGCCGTTCTTCGAGGAACGGCACCGGGATTTCGCCGGCCGTCTGGATGCGTGGGCGGCGCGCGAGCTTGGGCGCCACGGCGTCCATCATGGCGGGCATCGCGACACCGACGCGACATGCCGGGACCTGGCCAGGCGCCTGGGCGAGGGGGGCTGGCTTGCGCACGCGATCCCGGATGCCGGGCGCGAGGCGATCGACGTGCGCACGCTTTGCCTGGCGCGGGAGATCCTGGCGCGGCATGACGGGCTCGCGGATTTCGCCTTCGCGATGCAGGGGCTGGGGAGCGGGTCGATCCTGATCGCGGGATCGCCCGCGATGCGCGCGCGCATTCTCCCGGGCGTGCGGGCGGGGACGCATCTGGCGGCATTCGCGCTTTCCGAGACCGAGGCCGGGTCCGACGTGGCGGCGATGAGCTGTGCCGCGATGCGCGTGGAGGGCGGCTGGCGGATCGACGGCAAGAAGACCTGGATCTCCAACGGCGGCATCGCCGGGCACTACGTGGTGGTGGCGCGGACGGGCGAGGCGCCGGGGGCGCGCGGGCTCTCCGCGTTCGTGGTGGAGGCGGACAACCCGGGGCTTTCGATCGCGCGGCGGATCGAGGTGGTGGCGCCGCATCCGCTGGCGACGTTGCGCTTCGACAATTGTTTCGTGGGCGACGAGGCGCTGCTCGGCCGCCCCGGCGAGGGGTTCAAGGTGGCGATGGCAACCCTCGACATCTTCCGCCCGACCGTGGGCGCCGCGGCCCTGGGCTTCGCGCGGCATGCGCTCGAGGCGATGGCGGAGCGGGCGCGCTCGAGGCGGATGTTCGGGGCGACGCTCGGCGACCTGCAGATGACGCAGGCGCGGATCGCGGACTCGGCGATGGAGATCGATGCCGCGGCGCTGCTGGTCTACCGCGCGGCGTGGCAGGCGGATACGGCGCGGGGCCGGACCACGCGCGAGGCGGCAATGGCGAAGCTGTTCGCGACCGAGGCGGCGCAGCGCGCGGCCGATTCCGCGGTGCAGCTCTGGGGCGGGCTCGGCGTCGAGGCGGGCAGCGTGCCGGAGATGCTGTACCGGGAGGTGCGGGCCCTCAGGATCTACGAGGGGGCAAGCGAGGTGCAGAAGCTGATCATCGCGCGCGCCGTGCTCGGCTGAGCGGCTCCGCCGGGAGCAGGCGCTCGTAGAGGGCGAGGTGGGTCGCGGCGACCTCGGCGGGCGTCGGCGGCGTGCGCATCGTCTGCGCGAGGGCGGCGAGGCGCTGCGGTTCCGCCGCGAGCTCGCGGATCAGGGCGGCGAGTTCGGTGCCGCTGCCGACGGAGAAGTGGAATCCGTCGAGGCCCTCGCGCACCGCCTCCGCCATGCCGCCGATGTCCGAGCACAGGACGGGCACGCGGTTGCGCAGCGCCTCCTCGATCACCACCGGCGCGTTCTCCCACCACACCGAGGGCATGACGATCGCATCCATGCCGCGCATCAGCGCGTCGACACGGGCGTTGTCGTAGGGGCCGTGCAGGCGGACATTCTGCGGCGCGCGGGCGAGCCGGGCGGCAAGCTCCTCGCGGAACGCCTCCGGCTGGTTGCGGTCGTCGCCGTGGATGTTGATGACGACGTCCGGCTCGTCGGCGAGGTCCTCCGCGGCGTCGAGGAGCACGCCGATGCCCTTGAGCAGCGACATCTGGCCGAAGAAACCGAGCTGCAGGCGCCGCGAGCGGCGCGGCCGATGCGGAAGTTCCGCCGCGGCGGCGGTGGCGTTGCCGATGACGTGCATGCGCTCGCGTGGCAGGCCCCAGGCGATGTAGCGCTCGGCGAGGAAGCGGCTGGGTGCGACGAAGGCGTCGATCAGGCCGAAGAAGGATCTGAGCCAGTGCTCGCGCAGGAAGAGGTCCACCGTGGCCCGCTCCGGGAAGCAGCGATGGCAGGCGACCAGGCTCGCCTGCGTGCACAGGCTGCGCTGCGGGCGGGTGACCATCTGGCCGAAATGGTTGCAGATGGCCTGGAACTCGTGGAGCGTGAGGACGAGGCGGATCCCGGGCGCGGCGCGCCGCGCGATGGCGAAGGCCTCGACGCCGAACTGGGCGTAGTGGTGGAAATGGACGACCCGCGGGCGCAGCTGGGCGAGCAGGCCAGCGAAGTCCTCGGGGAAGCGTTCGTTACGGTTGGTGAACGTGAACCAGTCGAACTCGCCCGGCGTGTAGAGGTACTGGCCGGGGCCCATCGGCTGGCCGATCGAGGGACCGGGGCGGGGCGTGCCGCCGCAGCCGAGGAAGGTGGATTCCCAGGCGCCGGTGGCGGCGATGGCGCGGTGCAGCTGCCAGGCGGCGATTTCGGCGCCGCCCTTCGTCAGCTCCGGATGGGAGTGGGCGGCGACGAGCACGCGGGATTTCGCGCTGGCGCTCATGCGCGCTCCGTCCCATTGAGCAAGGGGCGGTCGAGCAGGCGCTGCCAGCGGCGTTCATGCTGCCAGGCGTTGAACAGGGTGAGCTGCATGCGCCAGTGCTCCGCCGAGCCGGCCTGGGACTGGCGTTCCAGGTGGTAGAGCACGGTGTCGCGGTCCACCGCGATGCCGAGGCCCATGGCACGCAGCTTCATGCAGAGATCGGAATCCTCGAAGTCGCCGATGGGATAGGCTTCGTCGAAGCCGCCGAGGGCGATGGCGAGGTCGCGGCGCATCATCAGGCAGGCGCCGGTCGCGGCGATGACGCGGTGCGGGCCGCGGCTCGCGTCCGGGCGGAAGCCCTTGCCGGGGTGGTCCGGGAAGCGCCAGGGGCCGACGCGCGGGACGCGGCGGAAGGTCATGCCGTCGTGCTGGATGGAGCCGTCCTCGTAGAGCAGGCGGGCGCCGACGGCGCCGAGCGTGGGATCCGCGTCGAGCCGGTCGGCGAGGCGGAGTGCCCAGTCCCGCGTCCCGGGAAAGACGTCGGAGTTGAGGAAGCAGACATAGGCGCCGCGCGCCTCCGCGAGGCCGGCGTTGTTGGCGCCCGCGAAGCCGCGGTTTTCGTCCAGCGAGAGCAGCGAGA
>JAJYFW010000354.1 GCA_021785335.1 Pseudomonadota bacterium | reverse complement strand
CGGATCAGTATCCGATTCACGCGGCGAAGCGTGGTCGCGCCGCGACTCACGCTTCTCTGCGATCGGATACTAGACAAAGGGCCCGGCATGGGAAAGCGATACGGAACCCGAGCAGCCAGGACCGTCGCGTTGATCGCTTCCGCGCAACCTCTGGCGACCTCGGGGCCGACGATGCCGCAACCGCATGCCGCGCCAAGCCGCGGGCGAGCGCGCGGCGGGAGCCGATGGGCGGGACGTCGCAGGCTCCGGCAAAGGGCGTCGCGCGGCGAACGCAACTCTGGAGAAGGCGGGAACTATGTCAGTCGAAGATACGACGCGCGCGCTGTTCGACCGCTGGGAACGGGTCTGGCACGATGGCGCGTTCGACCTCATCCCAAGCTGCGTTGCGCCGACCTACATACGCCATGACTCCCTTGGCGATCGGCCGGTAACGCCGGAGTCCTATGCGGGAGAGCTTGCGAAGGTTCGAGCGGATCGGCCGGGCATTCGCGTGGCGGTCTACGACCATGCTTTCAAGGGCAACCGGGCCTGGTATCGCTTCGAGTTTCGCTGGACCGATCCGCAGAGCGGACAGCCTCGGACCCAGGCCGGCATGCAGTCCTACCGGATCGAGGACGGCAAGCTCGCGGAGACGTGGATATCGCTGCTGGCGGTCGGCTCGTCATGGCCCGATCCGGTCGCGCAGGAGACGTGGACCAGTCCGCCCCCGATGCCAACCTGAGGGACGTCGATTCCCCGGGGCAGGCCGTGTGTTTGCCAAGTCCATCATCGCCCACGAAAACACCCGGCCGGAGGGCGCCCCGTCCCCGCGCGCGCGGGATCAGCCCTCCCGCGGCAGCAGTTGTTCCGCCAGGGTGGCCCAGTAGGACGCGCCGACCGGCAGGATCTCGTCGTTGAAATCGTATCGCGGGTGATGGACCAGGAAATCCTGCCCGCCGCGCCCGCCGCCCAGCATGAGGTAGTTGCCCTGCTTGGCGTTCAGCATGAAGGAGAAATCCTCCCCGCCCATGGTCGGGTTGCGCATCGGCTGCACCCGCGCCTCTCCGGCCACCGCGCGGGCGGCGCGCACGGCCAGTTGCGTCGCCTCCGGATCGTTCACGGTGGGCGGGTAGGCGCGCTCGAAGACCACCTCCGCGCGGGCGCCGAAGCTTTCGGCGATCCCGGTGGCGAGGCGGCGGACGCCCCCTTCCAGCAGATCGCCCACCTCGGGGCGGAACCAGCGGGCGGTGCCGCGCATCAGCACGCTCTCGGGAATCACGTTGTAGGTGTGGCCGCCGGCGATATGGCCGATCGTCACGACGCCGCTCTCGGTCGGATCGACGGTGCGCGCGACGATGGTCTGCAAGGCGGTGATGATCTGCGCGGCGATCACGATCGGGTCGATCCCGTGATCGGGGTGCGCGCCGTGCGCGCCCTTGCCGGTCACGGTGATCGTGATATTCGCCACCGCCGCCATCATCGGGCCTTCGCGCCAGACGAAGGTGCCGGCCGGCACGGTGGGCCAGTTGTGCATGCCGAACACCTTGTCCATCGGGCAGCGCTCGAACAGGCCTTCCTTCACCATGATCTCGCCGCCCGCGAGGTTCTCCTCCGCCGGCTGGAAGATCACGTACACGGTGCCGTCGAAATTGCGCGTCTCCGCCAGGTAGCGGGCGGCGCCGAGCAGCATGGTGGTGTGCCCGTCGTGGCCGCAGGCGTGCATCAGCCCCTCGGTGCGCGAGGCCCAGGGCAGGCCGGTCGCCTCCTCGATCGGCAGCGCGTCCATATCGGCGCGCAGGCCGATCGCGCGTCCACCGGGGGCGGAGTGCGGGCCGCGGCCGTGGATCACGCCGACCACGCCGGTGCGGGCCAGTCCGGTGATGATCTCATCCACGCCGAATTCGCGCAGCTTCGCCTGCACCACGCCAGAGGTGCGCACCTCCTGCAGCGCAAGTTCCGGATGCGCGTGCAGGTCGTGGCGCCATTCGGTCATGTCGGCGTGGAATTCGGCGATGCGGTTGAGCACGGGCACTATGGTGTCTCCTGCGAGGGGCGGGTCAGTCTGGCCGGGGCGCGAAGCTGCGCGCAAGCCCCGGGCCCAGGGGAATCGGGTCGAGGCCGAGCCGCCGGCGCGCCGGGGCGATGTCGAAGGCGCGGTCCTCGCACAGCCGGCGAAGCGCGTCCGGTTCGATGCGCGGCAGGCCGGGAACCGCGCGGGCGAGCCGAGCCAGGGCCTGGAGGACCGGCAGAGGCAGCGCGACGACGCGGGGGCGCGGCAGCCCGGCGGCGGCGGCCACCGCGCGCACGAAATCGGCGTAGGTCACAGGCGCCGGACCGGCGATCGCCAGCGCTTCCGGCGCCGTCCAGGGATACTCGATGGCGGCGCGCAGCGCGCGGGTCACGTCGTCCAGGTGGATCGGCTGGATCAGCGCGCGCCCGCCGCCGGGCAGCGGCGCGATCGGCCGGCCGAACCGCGCAGGGCGGGCCAGCAGCGCGGCGAGGCGCTGGGCATCCTCCTCCGCCTCTCCCGCGGGGCCGTAGATCATGGTGGGATGCAGCATCGCGCCCGGCCGGCCGGCGGCCAGGAACGCGGCCTCGCCGGCCAGCACGCCGTTGCCGTGCGCGTCCGGCCAGCGGGTGAACTTGCGGGTGCTGCCCAGCAGCACGAGGCGCGCCCCGGCCGGCGCGGCGGCAAGCACGGCCTGGGTGTGGCTGGCATGGGCGCAGGAGACGACCGTCCCCGCGCCGGCCAATGCGGCGGCCAGCGCGCGGGGATCGGCCAGATCGGCGTGGCGTGGCGGCACGTCCAGGCCGGCGCCCGCCCATTTCACAGCCGACCGCACGACCGGCACGAACGGCCGGGCGTCGGCCAGCAGGCTGCGGCAGAGGGCGAGGCCGCAGTGGCCGGAGGCGCCGATGATGTGGACAGGTGCGCTCAAGCCGGGCGGGGTAGCGTCCGCCCGCGTGGCGGGTCAAGCGGCTCCGCGCTCGCGGGCCAGCAGCGCTTCCTTACGCGGGATGCCCCAGCGGTAGCCGGTCAGCGCGCCGTCCGCGCCCAGCGCGCGATGGCAGGGCACCGCCAGCGAGACCGGATTGACCGCGCAGGCCCGCCCGGCGGCGCGCGCGGCCCCCGGCCGGCCGGCCATCGCGGCAAGTTCGGCGTAGGTTCGGGTCTCGCCGGCGGGGATGCGCCGCAGCGCCTGCCAGACTTGCAGCTGGAACGCGGTGCCGCGCAGATCGAGCGGCAGTTCGCGCGCCCGCGCGGGTTCCTCGATCAGGCCGAGCACCGCTTCCAGCAGTGCCGCCAGGCCGGCATCGTCGCGGAGGATGCGGGCGTGGGGGAAACGGCGGCGCAGATCGCCCTCCAGCGCCGCATCCGGCTCGGCGAAGCCGATGAAGCACACGCCCTTTTCGGTGGCGCCGAGCAGCAGCCGGCCGAAGGGGCAGTCCGCGAAGGCGGCGCGGATCGTTTCCCCCGCGCCGCCGCGCCGGGCCGCGCCGGGGGTCATGCCGAGCAGCGCGCCGGGGTTCTCGTACACCCGGCTTTCCGAGCCGAACCCCGCGCCGG
>JAJYFW010000353.1 GCA_021785335.1 Pseudomonadota bacterium | reverse complement strand
GCCGCGATCTTCGCCGATTTCATGAGCGCCTTCACCGCCGCCTGCGCCGAGGACGGGCCCGCCGGCTACATCGCCGCCAAGCAGGCCGAGCGCGCCGTGCGCCACCGCCGCTACGGCGACTCCCCCTTCGTCGTCGAGCCCAACATCAAGGAGGGCCGCGGCGGGCTGCGCGACCTGCAGACGATCTACTGGCTCGCGCGCTGCGCCCTGGGCCTGCGCGACTTCGACAGCATCGCCGACCCCGCGAGCCCGGCCGAGGGCCTGCTGACGCAGGTGGAGCTGCGCCAGATCCGCCGCGCCTGGGACTTCCTGTGGGCGCTGCGCTTCCACCTCCACTACGTCACCGGCCGCGCCGAGGAGCGCCTGACCTTCGACCTCCAGCCCGTGGTCGGCGCGCGCATGGGCTACACGCGCCACGGCCGCCAGGACGGCGTCGAGCGCTTCATGCGCCACTATTTCCTCACCGCGCGCGAGGTGACGCGCCTCACCCACGTGTTCGAGCCGGCGCTGATCCGCGCCGCCCTCGGCGCGCCCGCCATCGCCGGGCGCACCGACGCGGACCTCGCGGAAGCCGGCTTCGTGCTCGCCGACGGGCGCATCATGCCGGCCGACGCGCGCGACTTCGCGGAACGGCCGGTGCAGATGCTGCGGATGCTGCGCATCGCGCGCGACCGGCGGCTGGAGCTGCACCCGCTGGCGATGCGCGCGCTGATCCGCCACGAGCGCCGCGCGCTGGACCTGCGCGGCAACGCCGAGGCCGGCGCGATCTTCCTCGACCTGCTCTGCGGGCGGGACGCGCCGCACGGCAACCCGGACGGCGCGCGCTGGCTCGGCATCATGAACGAGGCGGGGCTGATCGGCCGCCTGCTGCCCGACTGGGCGCGCATCGTGGGCCAGATGCAGTTCGACACCTACCACATCTTCACCGTGGACGAGCACACGATCGAGGCGGTGCGCGTGCTCAACACGCTGGAGCGCGGCGAGCTTTCGGATGTCGCCCCGGTCGCCTCCGGCCTCGTCGACCACGTGCAGTCCCGCCGCGCGCTCTATGTCGCGATGCTGCTGCACGACATCGCCAAGGGCCGCGGCGGCGATCATTCCGAGATCGGCGCGGAACTGGCGCTCACCATCGGCCCGGCACTCGGCCTCTCCGCGGAGGAGACCGAGATGGTCTCCTGGCTGGTGCTGCACCACCTGCTGATGAGCCAGACCGCGTTCAAGCGCGACATCGACGACCCCAAGACCATCCTCGACCTGGTCGAGACCGTGCAGTCGCCGGAGCGGCTGAAGCTGCTGCTGATCCTCACCGTGGCGGACATGCGCGCGGTCTCGCCCAAGGTATGGAACGGCTGGAAGGCGACGCTGCTGCGCGAGCTCTACAGCCGCGTGGCGGAAGTGCTGGCCGGCGGGCTTTCCACCGGCGAGCGCGACGTGCGCGTGGCGCGCGCCAAGGAAGCGGCCGCCCTGCTGCTGCCCGACTGGACGGCGGAGGAAATCGCGCGGTTCCACGCGCTCGGCTATCCCGGCTACTGGCTTGGTTTCGACCCCGAAACGCACGCCCGCCACGCGAGGCTGATCCGCGACGCCGAGGCGCGCGGCCTGCCGCTGACCGTGGAAACCCAGCCGCTGCCGGCGCGCGCGGTGACGGAAGTGACGGTCTATGCCGCGGATCACGCGGGCCTGTTCAGCAAGATCGCGGGCGGGCTCGCGGTTGCCGGCGCCTCGATCGTGGATGCGCGCATCCACACGCTGACCAACGGCATGGCGCTCGACACGTTCTGGATCCAGGACGCCGCCGGCGGCGCCTTCGACGCGCCCTCGCGCCTCGCGCGCCTCGCGGTGCTGATCGAGCAGGCGCTCTCCGGGCGTCTGCGCTTCGCCGCCGAGATCCGCCGCGCCTCGAGCGCGCTGCTCGGGCGGCGCGTGCGCGCGATCCACGTGCCGCCGCGCGTCGTCATCGACAACCACGCCTCCAACACCCACACCGTCGTCGAGGTGAACGGGCGCGACCGGCCGGGCCTGCTGCACGACGTGACGGCGGCGATCAGCCAGGCCGGGCTGCAGATCGCTTCCGCCCACGTCACGACCTATGGCGTGCGCGCGGTCGACGTGTTTTACGTCAAGGACGTCTTTGGCCTGAAGGTCGAGAACGAGCGCCGCCTCGAGGCCCTGCGGGAGGCGCTGCTCGCCGCCCTGGAGGGCCCGGAGGAAAATGGCCATGCGCAACCCGTTCCGCGCCGCCGCCGCCGCGCTGGCACGGCGTAGCCGCACCGCCGCCGCGGCGATCCTGCTCGCCGCCGCGCCGCTTTCCCCGCCGCTCCTTGCCGCCACGCCAGCGCCCGCGCCCTGGAGCATGACGCTGCAGCAGGTCGGCCCGGCCGGCGGCGCCGTCGGCACGCCGGTGACCATCGCCTGCCCGAGCGCCGGCTGCGAGGGCACGTTCCGCCTCGTCATCGGCAAGGCGACGCACGCTTTCCATATCCAGGTGACCTTCGTCGCCGCCGGCGCCTATCTCACGCTCATGCAGCGCAGCCCCGGCATCCGCGCGGTGATGGATTTCGACACGGGCTACAAGGGACCGATCTTCGTGCCGCTGCGCCGCCCCACCCTCAACACACAGGTGGTCAAGCTGCTGGTCGCGGGCGCGCGCCACCCCGGCGACCCGGTGCTGGCGAGCGGCCCGGTGTTCAACGCCAAGCTGCGGCCGGATGCCTATCTGCGCGTCGTCTTCCAGCGAGCGAAAGCCAACGGCAAGTAAGTGGCGGGCAGGCTGCGGCGGCAGGCAGGCGTCTCCCCCCGCCGCGCCGTGCCGACGTCACGTGGCACCGGCCTCGCGGCCGGTGCCACGAACGCCCCGCGATCGTCGCCCCTCGCGGTCAGCGCCGATCGTCGCCCCGCCGCCAGGCGCGCAGCCGCGCGCCGATGCGACGGCGCATCAGGAACGCGCCGACCGCCGCCAGGATCGCCACCACCCACAGCGCCTCCAGCGAACCGCTGCCGCCGTCGGGGCTGATGCCGAACCAGGTCTCGAAGAAATCCATGATGTCCTCCCGCTAACTTTTGAACTTTCATTCACGCGCGCGGGCCTGTCCAGCGGCAAGCCCGCATGGCTGCGCGATGTCGGCTCCGTAAGCTTTGCAATTAAGGCGCAGCAGCATTGACCGAGATCAGGCTTTCTGCTTGGGTTTTGAGCAGCCGACGCCACCGCGAACCAGCGACGGGGATTGATTTCCCGCCCGGTGTGCGCGAACGACGAAGCGGCACAACGAGTGCATGGGGGCTTTCATGGAAGAAACCGATCTCCGCCGCCTGATCAACAATGTGAAGCGCGGACGCCTGTCGCGCCGAGGCTTCGTCAAGCGGATGGCGGCAGTCGGCATCGCGGCGCCGATCGCCAACCAGCTGCTGTCGCTGAGCGGGGTGGCGATGGCGGCCACGCCGTTCGACTACAAGCCGACGAAGCGCGGCGGCGGCGGCACGCTGAAGGTGCTGTGGTGGCAGGCGCCGACGCTGCTCAACCCGCATTTCGCCACCGGCACCAAGGACCAGGAC
>JAJYFW010000352.1 GCA_021785335.1 Pseudomonadota bacterium | reverse complement strand
CGAACGCTGCGCGCTCCGTCCCTGTCGAGGCCGTCCCCGATGCGCGTCGCCGTTGGTTCCTGCCTGCTGTTCGCCCTTTTATTGGCCGGCTGCGCCACGCCGCCGCCGCCGAGCCATCCGGAGGCGCGGGCGGACTTCTACCGGACCAACGATCCGCTCGAACCCACCAACCGGGTTCTCTACAAGGTGAACGAAGGGCTCGACACGATGCTGCTGCGCCCGGCGGCGGTCGCCTACAAGGCGATCACGCCCGAGCCCGTGCGCGAGGGTGTCCACAACGTCCTGGGCAACCTCGCCTCCCCGGTCACGCTCGGCAATGACATGGCGGAGGGCAAGCCGCGCCGGGCCGGCGACACCTTCATGCGCTTCCTCATCAACACCACGGTGGGCGGGCTCGGCGCTTTCGATGTCGCCACCAGATGGGGCTACCCGGCGCACAACGCCGATTTCGGGGAGACGATGGCGCTGTGGGGCGTGCCGGAGGGGCCGTTCCTGTTCCTGCCGGTGTTCGGCCCCACCAATCCGCGCGACGCGCTGGGCCGCGGGGTCGACATCGCCGCGGACCCGTTCGGCTGGGTCGGCCAGGGCGCGGCGGTGACTGCGCTCACCTGGACGCGCTTCAGCCTGACCGCGGTGGACGAGCGCTCGCGCGTGCTCGGGGAGCTCAGCGGGATCAAGAAGACGGCACTGGACCCCTATGCCACCTTCCGCAGTCTTTACCGCCAGCACCGGCGGGCCCAGATCGCCAAATTGAGGGCCGACCGCGCAGCGACCGTGCCGGCTTGGTTCCCGGCTCCGGCTCCGGCCGCGGACGCCGGCCGCTAACCCAGGTTCGGCTTGCGTCGGCCCGTGCCCGAAGCCGCGCCGTGCGCCCCGTCCTTCCGCTGCCCACAA
Organism: Pseudomonadota bacterium; assembly: GCA_021785335.1. The sequence continues at coordinate 2,659 of JAJYFW010000352.1, read as the reverse complement.
GTCCATCCGCTGCCCACAAAAGGACACCTCGTCGGTTGAAAAACGCCCCGGCGCCGGCGCGATGTCGGCGACCGACGGGCCTTCCTCCCAACATCTTCAGCGAGCCGCCCATGACCTCACGTCGTGCCGCCCTGGTCTTTCTCGCCGCCGCGCCGGTCGTCGCCGCCGCCTGGCCGCGCACCGCCCGCGCGCAAACCGCGGCGCAGGCGCGCGCCTTCATCAATGCCACCGGCGCCGCGCTGGTGGCGGTGATCGACGGTCCTGGCTCAAGCGAACAGAAGCGGGCGGCGGTGGCGCGAATCGTCGACAGCCATGTCGACGTGGACGGGATCGCGCGCTTCTGCCTCGGCCGGTTCTGGCGCGTCGCCACCGCGGCCGAACGCAGCCAATATCAGCAGCTGTTCCGGGAGGCCTTGGTGCTCAACATCGCCACCAAGATCGGCGAGTACAAGGGCGTGACGTTCACGGTGGGGCGTACCACCCCGCATGAGGACGGCATGGCGGTGGCGACTGTCATCACCCGCCCCGGCAGTGCGCCGACGGACGTGGAATGGCTGGTCAGGCAGGTCGGTGGCGCCCCGAAGATCGTCGATATGGTGGCCGAGGGCACTTCACTCCGCATCACCCAGCGCAGCGACTATGCATCGTACCTGTCTCAGCACGACGACAAGGTGTCGGCGCTGCTGACGGCGCTGCGCGCGCAGGTGGCGACCAAGGGGTAGCACGCCCAAGTCGTCGCCACCGGGAGGGGTAAGCGCCCCGGGCCGGCGGGCGGTGGCGGTCATGCCACCCGTGTGGCGCCGCTGACCGCCAGCACGGCGCGGGTGCCGCCACCCGGGCGGTCCTCGATCCAGGCGTCGCCGCCGTGCAGGTTGGCGACCCGGCGCACCAGCGCCAGACCGACGCCGGCGCCGCCGCCCTGCTCCTGCCCGACCCGCCAGAACCGGTCGAACACTTTCGCCTTCAGCGCGTCCGTCACGCCCGGTCCGCGGTCGTCCACCACGACCCGCCCGCCGGGCTGCACCGCGATCGACACCAGCGATCCGTTGGGCGAGAATTTCAGCGCGTTCTCGACCAGGTTGCGCACCGCGATCTCGATCAGGGTGGCGTTGCCGGAGATGAACGGCGGTTCGTCGGGCGCGTCGAATTCGATCGCCCGTTTGCGCCGCACCGCGTCGGGCGCCATCTCCTCGCACACCTTGCGCGCGGTCGCGGTCAGGTTCACCGGTTCGGGCGCGCTGGCCAGCACGTCTTCGGCCTGGGCGAAGCGCAGCATCTCGTTCACCAGCCGGCCGAGCCCGCCGAGTTCCTCCATCAGCTGCTGGCGCTCCGGCCCGTCGGGCAGTTCCGCCACTTCGAGCAGCATCACCGCCAGCGGCGTGCGCAGCTCGTGCGCGACATCGGCGGTGAACTGCTTCTGCACCGACAGCGAGCGGTCCAGCTTGCCCAGCATGGCGTTCAGTGCCGCCACCACCGCCGCGAACTCGCGCGGGAGGCGGCCGGCGGCGAGCGGGGTGAAGCCGCGCCCGGCGGAGACGGCGGCGCCGATCTCGTCGGCCTGGGCGGCGATGCGCACCAGCGGGCGCAGCGCCGAACGGGTGGTGAGGAACATCACCAGCGTGAGCATCGGCACGATGGTCAGCGCCGGCACCACCACGTGGTCCATCATCTCGCCGCCGATCACCTGGCGCCAGCGCCAGTCCGGATCGCCCACCATCGTCGCCTGCACCCAGTAGTGGGAGCGCTTGCCCACCTGCTCGCGCTCGGTGAGCTGCCAGCGGCGCGGGCCGCCGGGCGTCGGATTGTCGAACTCCTCGAATTTCTCCTCGAGGTCGGTCGCGCGCCCGCGCGCATCGGTGGGCAGCGGTGGGAGCAGGGACGGGTTGGCGGCGGCCAGCAGCCGCCGGTCGAAGGCGAGGCGGTCGCTGAACACGCGGAAGGCGTAGGCGTTCGGATAGTCGCGGAAAGCAGCGCGGCTGGCCGGATCGACGCCGCGGGCCAGATCGGCCGCCACGGTGGCGGCCATGTCCTCCAGCGTCTCGCGCCGGAGGTAGCGATGCTCCAGCAGGTATTTGGTGAAGGTGGTGCCGGTCAGGGCCACCGCGACCAGCAGCGCGCCCAGCATCATCCGGATGGCAAGGATGCGCGAAAGCGGCTGGGCACGCGCCACGCTCAGCACCCGCCGCGCTCCGAGAGGATGTAGCCGATGCCGCGCATGGCGGTGATGGCGACGCTGGCGCCGGCGAGATCCAGCCGGCGGCGCAGGCGGGAGATGGTCGCCTCGATCGCGTTCGGCGTCACCGCCGCATCGAAGGAATAGACCGCCTGTTCCAGCGCCTCGCGCCGCAGCACCTGGTCTGGGCGGTGCAGCAGTTCGGCCAGCACGCATTGTTCGCGGCGCGGCAGCTCGACCGCGCGGCCGGCCACCATCAGGGTAAGCGAAACGGTATCGAACGCGACGTTGCCGAGCGTCAGCACGTTGGCGGCGAGCTGGGTGCGCCGGCGCAGCAGCGCGCGCACCCTGGCCAGCAGCTCGTCAGGCGCGAAGGGCTTCACCAGATAGTCGTCGGCGCCGTCGTTCAGCGTCTGCACCCGGTTCACCACGTCGCCGCGCGCGGTGGCAACCAGCACCAGGGCGCCATTGCCGGCGCGGCGCATG
>JAJYFW010000351.1 GCA_021785335.1 Pseudomonadota bacterium | reverse complement strand
CGAACGGCAGCAACGCGCCAGGCGTCATCCGCTCAAGCCGGACGATGTGCACGCCGTAACGGGTCCGCACCGGTTCCGCGCAGGTCTCGCCCGGCCTAAGCGCCAGCATCGCGGCCTCGAACTCCGGTGTCGTCTCGCCGCGTGCCACCTGCCCCAGCCGCCCACCCTGCGCACCCGATGAGCAGTCGGAGAGGGCCTTCGCCAGGTCCTCGAACCGCGCCGGCGCCGCCTTGATCTCCGCTAGCGCCGCTTCCGCGCGGGCAAGCGCCTGGGCATAGGCGGCTTCGTCGCTGCGATCGGCCTGGAACAGGATGTGCAGCGGCTCGACGAGATCGGGTGCGCGGAAGCGGCGCAGATTGGCGCCGTAGTAGCGCCGGCACGTTTCCTCGTCCGCCGTGGGCGTTCGGATTTCGGCTTCCAGCACCGCGCGGACCAGCGCCTCCTCTTCGGTCTCGCGCAATCCTTCCTGCACGCGCGGCTCGGCAATGAGGCCCAGCGCCCGCGCGCGCTGCAGCAGCAGCTCGCGCACCACCAGCGCCCGCGTCGCCGCCTGCCACGCCGCCTGGGGCGATGCCTCGGGGTAATTCTGCACCTCGCGCGCGATGGCCGCCTCCGGAACGATCGTCTCGTTCACCGAGACGGGCGGCCGTGGCGCCTGCGGATGGCTGATGGCGACGCGCATCGTCCGCTCAGTTCCCGGCACCGGTCGCCCGGTTGCGGACGACCGGGCGGCGGCTGCGCACGACCTGGTAACCCGGCCGGCCGAAATACCAGATCGGTGCGCTCCAGACATGAACGAGGCGGGTGAACGGGAACACCAGAAACACCGTGAGCCCGAGGAAGATGTGGACCCTGAAGATCACAGCCGTGCCCGTCAGCAGCGCCGCGGCCCCCGGGTGCAGTGTGAGTATTCCCTGCGCCCAACTCATGAACTTCACCATCTCGCTGCCATCGAGGTGCTGTGCCGAGGCCGGAATCGTCAGAAGTCCGAGCGTGAGCTGCACCCAGAGCAGCAACAGGATGAAGACATCGGCGGAGCTCGACGTGGCGCGGATGCGGGGGTCGAGCAGGCGGCGGTGCGCGAGCATTGCGATACCGATCCAGCACGCGATGCCGGCGATGCCGCCCACGACCATCGCCAGCAGCTGCTTGAAGGTATGGCTGATCCCGAGCGCCTCCAGCAGCGCCAGCGGCGTCAGCAGGCCAACCAGGTGGCCCACAAAGATGACAAGGATGCCGACATGGAACAGGTTGGAACCCCAGATCATCTGCCGCCGGCGCAGAAGCTGGCTGGACCCGGAACGCCACGTGTACTGGGAATGGTCGAAGCGCAGCACGCTGCCGACAAGAAAGACCGTGAGCGCGAAATAAGGGTACCAGCCGTACAGCGCGTCATTGAGCCATGTGCTCATGAGTGTCTCTCCTCAGGCCCGAGAGCGTCGCCGCGTTGCGCGTCACGCTGGGCGGCGCGCAGCCGTGTGCGCAGCCTGTCGGGGCCGCAGGTGTCGATCGACTCGCCGGGACCGAAACGAACCGCTGCCTCCTCCCACGCCGCATCGAGTGCCGCGAGGTCGTCCTGGTCCTCGTCGGGAATGGCGGAGGTGCCTGTTCGCGGTGCCGCCGCCAGCGCCGCGACCGCGCGCATCACTGCGGCGTAGCCGGCGTCCCGTCGCTCCAGCCGCTCGGCGAGTGCCGCGAGGATGGCGCCGGGCTCGGCGATCAGCGACCGCGCCTCCACCTCATCCAGCAACGAGAGGAATTCGAGGAACAGAGGCAGGAAATCCGGCAATTCCCCGGTCGCGACTTCGAGCCCGTTCTCCTCGTAGAGCGCCAGCAGGTCGACCATTGCCTGCCCGCGGTCACGGCTCTCGCCGTGCACGTGCTCGAACAGATGCAGCGACACGGCGCGGCCGCGGTCGAACAGCGCGACATAACGTTCCTGCAAATCGTAGAGATCCGCGTCGCGCAGTTCGCGCAGGAAGGGGGTGAGCGCCGTGCGTCGTGCCTCGGGCAGCAACCCTTCGCTCTCCAGAACGCCGGCGATTTCCGTCTCCCCCGCCTTCAGTTCCGCAGTGGGATAGGAGAGCAGCGCCGCCAGCGCGCGATAGGTGCGGGCCATCACTCGACCTCCATCGGCGTCTTGCCGGCCTTCTGGCCGAAGAGGTCGAAGCCGGTGCGCCCCGTGCAACCCTCGCCGAAGGAGAAGCCGCAGGCGCCGCGCAGCTGGTAGGCGTCCTCGCCCGTCTCCCGGTGCACGGTCGGGATAACGAAACGGTCCTCGTAGTTGGCGATCGCCATCAGCCGGTACATCGCCTCGATCTCCGCGCCCGTGAGGCCGACGCTCGTCGCGAGGCTTTCGTCGATCACGCCATCGACCGTCTTGCCGCGCATATAGCCGCGCATCGCCAGCATCCGCCGCAGCGCAAGCTCCACCGGCTCGGTGCGTCCGGCCGTGAGCAGGTTGGCGAGATAGCGCACCGGGATGCGCAGCGAGGCGACATCCGGCAGGCCCCCGGCCTCGCCGAGGTCGCCCTTCGCCGCCGCGGACTGGATGGGCGAGAGCGGCGGCACGTACCAGACCATCGGCAGCGTGCGGTACTCCGGATGGAGCGGGAAGGCGATGCGCCAGTCCATCGCCATGCGCCACACCGGCGAGCGCCGCGCCCCCTCCAGCCACGCCTCGGAAATCCCGTCCGCCCGCGCCTGCGCCTGCACCGCCTTGTCGAACGGATCAAGAAACACCTTGAGCTGCGCCTCGTAGAGATCACCCTCGTCGGCAACGGAAGCCGCCTCCTCGATACGGTCCGCGTCGTACAGCACGACCCCGAGATAGCGGATGCGCCCGACGCAGGTCTCCGAACACACGGTCGGCATGCCTGCCTCGATGCGCGGGTAGCAGAAGATGCATTTCTCCGATTTGCCGGACGACCAGTTGTAGTAGATCTTCTTGTACGGGCAGCCGGAGACGCACATGCGCCAGCCCCGGCACTTGTCCTGGTCGATCAGAACGATGCCGTCTTCCTCGCGCTTGTAGATCGCACCGGAGGGGCAGGCGGCGGCGCACGCCGGATTGAGGCAGTGCTCGCACAGCCGCGGCAGGTACATCATGAACGTGTTCTCGAAGGCGCCGTAGATTTCCTTCTGCACGCCTTCGAAGTTCACGTCGCGCGAGCGCTTGGCGAACTCCCCGCCCAGGATCTCCTCCCAGTTCGGCCCCCACTCGATCTTCTCCATCCGCTCGCCGGAGATGAGCGAGCGCGGGCGGGCCGTGGGTGCCGCCTTCGTCTCCGGCGCCGTCTGCAGGTGCTCGTAGTCGAAGGTGAACGGCTCGTAGTAGTCGTCGATCTCCGGCAGGTCGGGGTTAGCGAAGATCTTGGCCAGCACCCGCCACTTGGCGCCGATGCGCGGCTCGATCCTGCCGTTGCGCTTGCGTACCCATCCGCCGTTCCAGCGCTTCTGGTTCTCCCACTCCTTGGGATAGCCGATGCCGGGCTTGGTCTCCACGTTGTTGAACCACGCGTATTCCATGCCTTCGCGGCTGGTCCACACGTTCTTGCAGG
>JAJYFW010000350.1 GCA_021785335.1 Pseudomonadota bacterium | reverse complement strand
CTCGCGGCCCCGGCGCCTCGAACCGCGGCTCGATTTCCGCCGCTGAACCCAAAGGAAGCCCAGCATGCGCGTCAGTGTCATCCAGATGTGTTCCGGCTCGCAGGTCGAGAAGAACATCGAGCAGGCTCGCGGTCTCGTCGACGCCGCGGTGACGGCGGACCGGCCCGACATCGTGGCCCTGCCGGAGGTGTGGAGCTCGCTCGGCGGCAGCCGCGCGGACAAGTTTGCCGCCTCGGAGGCGCTGCCGCCGGCTGGCAGCAATGAGGCTGGCGGCCCGGCCTACGAGTTCCTGCGCTCGGTCGCGCGCGAGAAGCGCATTCACGTCCACGGCGGCTCTATCGTGGAGCGTGACGGCGAGCGGCTGTTCAACACCACGCTGGTGTTCGACCCCGCGGGCACGGAAATCGGCCGCTACCGCAAGATCCACCTGTTCGACATCGTAACCCCGGATGGGCAGGGCTACCGGGAGAGCGCCACGTTCGGCTCCGGTGCCGGGATCGTCACCTGCAAGGTCGGCGGCACCGAGGTCGGGCTCGCGATCTGCTATGATGTCCGCTTCCCGGAGCTGTTCCTCGCGCTGCGCCGGCAGGGAGCGGAGCTGATCTTCCTGCCCGCCGCGTTCACGCTGCAGACCGGCAAGGACCATTGGGAGACGCTGATCCGCGCGCGCGCGATCGAGACGCAGTGCTGGTTCGCCGCGCCCGCGATGTGGGGAAGGCATGTCGACGGCTCGGGCGAGGCGCGCTTCACCTACGGGCACTCGCTGGTCTGCGACCCGTGGGGGATGGTGACCGCCAAGGTCTCGGACGGCACCGGCTGGGCCACCGCGCGCATCGACCCCGCCGTCACCGCGCGCGTGCGCCGCGACATGCCGGTTCTCGAACACCGCAAGCTCGTTTGAACGCTTCTCCGTCCCGCCGGCGCCGCCCGTCATGACCTCGCTCACTTTTGTGGCCGCCACCACGCCGGCGGCACAGGCGGCGCGCGAGCGCCTGGTGGCGCGCTACGGCGATGCCGGCGAGGCGGCCGACGTCGTCGTGGCGCTCGGCGGCGACGGGCTGATGCTGGAGACGCTGCACCGCCAGCTTGTCGCCGGGCATCCGGTCTACGGCATGAATTATGGCTCGGTGGGCTTCCTGATGAATGCCTATGCGGAGGAGGATCTGCCGGCCCGCGTCGGCTCCGCCAACCCGACGCGGCTGCACCCGCTACGCATGCGGGCCAGCACCGCGCACGGCAATACCGAGGAGGCGCTGGCGCTGAACGAGGTCTCGCTGCTGCGCCAGCTTCGCCAGTCCGCCAAGATCCGCATCACCGTGGACGGCACGCTGCGACTCGCGGAGCTGGTCTGCGACGGCGTGCTGCTGGCGACCCCGGCGGGTTCTACCGCCTACAACCTCTCCGCACACGGCCCGATCGTGCCGCTCTCGGCCAATCTCCTGCCGCTGACGCCGATCTCCGCCTTCCGCCCCCGCCGCTGGCGCGGCGCGCTGCTGCCATCGACCGCGCATGTCCTGTTCGAGGTGCTGGAGGCGGACAAGCGCCCGGTCGCGGCGGTCGCCGACCAGACCGAGGTGCGCGACGTGCTGCGCGTTGCCGTGCAGGAGGACCGAACCGTCGGCGTGACCGTACTGCACGACCGCGACCAGGGGCTTTCCGAGCGCATCATCGCGGAGCAATTCACCGTCTGACCCGTCACCCCACCGGACATAAAACCATGCGCATCGCCTGCCTGATGTTCGTCCACGAGACCGTCACCTTCCTCGCCAATCGGACGACGATCGAGGATTTCACCTATCCCGGCTCGCCCGCCGCGGGCGAGGCGCTGTTGAGCGCGGAGCCGCGCTCCTACATGGGCGGCTTCGTCCAGGTCGCGCGCGAATACGCCGACGTGGAGCTGGTCGGCATCGAATCCCCGCTCTGGCCGCGCACCGGCTCCGGTTCCGGGTGGGTGACGCGCGAGACGTTCGAACATTTCACCTCCGCCATGGTCCGCGAGCTGCGCGCGAAGGGCCCGTTCGACGGCGTGTTCATGGCGCTGCACGGGGCGATGGCGGTGGACGGCATCGCGCGGCCGGAGGCGGAGCTGGCGCATCGCGTGCGCGAGGCGGTGGGACCGAAGGCGAAGCTCGCCGGCACGTTCGACCCGCATGGCAACGAGGACGCGCAGTTCCTTCGCCACGCGGAACTCGGCTTCACGGTGAAGTATTTCCCGCACTATGACAGCCATCTGCAGGGCCAGCGCGCTGCCCGCACGCTGGTGCGCGCCATCCGCGGTACCTATGTGCCGACGCATGCGGTGGTGAAGGTTCCCATCATCACGCCGACGGTGATGCAGTGGACCGGCGCCTCGCCGTGGATGGACCTGGTGCAGCGCGCGCTGGTGTGGGAGGCGCGCGAGCCCGATCTCTACATGAACGTGTTCTTCGGCTTCCCGTGGTCCGATGTGCCGGATGCCGGCATGACCATCCAGGCGATCGCCAACGGCGACCACGGGCTCGCGCACCGCGCCGCGGTGGACGTGGCGGACTTCGCCTGGCGGCGGCGCAAGGAGCTTGTACGCGCCGCCACCATCCACAGCATCCGAGACGGCGTACGCCACGCGGCGGAGGCGGTTTCCGCCGGCCGTACGCCGGTGGTGCTTGCCGACCACTCGGACCGCAGCGGCCACGCCACTTGGCTGTTGCGCGAGCTGCTGGCGAGCGGGCACACGGGCGCCCTTGGGCGTGTGCTGATCGCGACCGTCGCCGACCCGGAAGCGGTGGACGCCGCGGTGCCGGGCGAGGCGTTCGACCGTGCGGTGGGCGGGTTGGCCGATGAATCCGCGGGTGAGCCGGTGCGGGTCACGGGACGCGTCTTGGCGCGAGACGAGGCCGGCCGGCGCGGCGGTTCCTGGGCGCGGATCGACATCGGCGGCGGCAGCGAGGTCGTGATTTCCCGCTATCTCACGCAGATCATCGAGCTGGAGCAGTTGCGCGCCATGGGCATCGAGCCCGGCGCGTTCGAGGTGATCGCCATCAAGTCGCGTGTGCATTTCCGCCGCGGGTTTGACGACAGCGGCTTCGCGCCGACGATCCTGCTGGTCGAGCCGGACGAGCCCTTCCTGGGCACGGTGCGGCTGGAGGCGCTGCCCTATCGCCATGTCGAGATCGGCCGCTTCTACCCCTATGGCGATCCCTCCGGTCCCGAGGTGATGTAGCGCCGGCGGCGCGTCGCCCTGCTGCATCCCGCCGACCTTTAACGACGAAGCCCGCCCTGCCTTGCGGCAGGACGGGCTCGCGGTGTTATGCGGCCGAAGCCGCCAGGGATCAGACCACTCCAGTGTTCGGAGTGTACGCGAACTGCGTCGGGTTCAGCGCGCCCTGCATGACCCAATCGACCGCGCCGCCGCCCTGCAAGGCCAGCGTGTAGTTGCCCCCGCTGGTCGTGAGGTTCGCCGAGACCGCGAGCCAGTTGGTGAGCGCGGCGTGGTTGGCTCCGACCAGGCCCTGCAGATCGATCTGGGAGTTCTGGCCGAAGTTGTTGAGCGTGACCGTCCCCGAGTAGTTGTTCGACGTATCGGCCTG
>JAJYFW010000349.1 GCA_021785335.1 Pseudomonadota bacterium | reverse complement strand
GGCGGCCGGTTCGCGACCAGCGACCTCAACGACCTCTATCGCCGCGTCATCAACCGCAACAACCGCCTGAAGCGGCTGATCGAGCTGCGCGCGCCCGACATCATCGTGCGCAACGAGAAGCGCATGCTGCAGGAGAGCGTCGATGCGCTGTTCGACAACGGCCGGCGCGGGCGCGCCATCACGGGCGCCAACAAGCGCCCGCTGAAGTCGCTGTCGGACATGCTGAAGGGCAAGCAGGGCCGTTTCCGGCAGAACCTGCTCGGCAAGCGCGTCGATTATTCCGGCCGTTCGGTGATCGTGGTCGGGCCGGAACTGAAGCTGCACCAGTGCGGCCTGCCGAAGAAGATGGCGCTGGAGCTGTTCAAGCCGTTCATCTACTCGAAGCTGGAGAAATACGGCCACGCCACCACCATCAAGGCCGCGAAGCGGATGGTGGAGAAGGAGCGGCCGGAGGTCTGGGACATCCTGGAGGAGGTGATCCGCGAGCATCCGGTGATGCTGAACCGGGCGCCGACGCTGCACCGGCTCGGCATCCAGGCGTTCGAGCCGGTGCTGATCGAGGGCAAGGCGATCCAGTTGCATCCGCTGGTCTGCACGGCGTTCAACGCGGATTTCGACGGCGACCAGATGGCCGTGCACGTGCCGCTGAGCCTGGAGGCGCAGCTGGAAGCGCGCGTGCTGATGATGTCCACGAACAACATCCTCAGCCCGGCAAATGGCAAGCCGATCATCGTACCGAGCCAGGACATCGTGCTCGGCATCTACTACCTGTCGCTGGAGACGCCAGAATTCCGCGCCGTGCCGGACGAGCGCGCGCCGGCCTTCTCGACTCTCGGCGAGATCGAGCATGCGCTGCAGGCCGGCGTCCTGCGCATGCACGACAAGATTCGCGTGCGTCGCACGGCGATCATGCCGGACGGCACGGAACAGGTGCAGCGGGTGGTGACGACGCCGGGCCGCATGCTGATCGGCCAGGTGCTGCCGAAGGACCGGAACGTGCCGTTCAGCCTGGTGAACCGCCAGCTCACCAAGAAGCATGTCTCCGACGTGATCGACGTGGTCTATCGCCATTGCGGGCAGAAGGAATGCGTGATCTTCGCCGACCGGCTGATGGGCCTCGGCTTCGGCCAGGCGTGCAAGGCGGGGATCAGCTTCGGCAAGGACGACCTCATCATCCCCGAGGAGAAGTGGACGCTGATCCACACCACCCAGACGGAGGTGAAGGAGTTCGAGCAGCAGTACCAGGACGGGCTGATCACCGCCGGCGAGCGCTACAACAAGGTGGTCGATGCGTGGTCGCGCTGCACCGATGCGGTGGCGTCGGCGATGATGCGCGAAATCTCCAGGCAGGAACCCGGCAAGCCGACCAACGCGGTGTGGATGATGAGCCATTCCGGCGCGCGCGGCTCGCCGGCGCAGATGCGCCAGCTGGCGGGCATGCGCGGGCTGATGGCCAAGCCTTCGGGCGAGATCATCGAGCAGCCGATCATCGCCAACTTCAAGGAAGGCCTGACGGTGCTGGAGTATTTCAACTCCACGCACGGCGCCCGCAAGGGCCTGGCGGACACCGCGCTGAAAACGGCGAACTCCGGCTATCTGACGCGGCGCCTGGTCGATGTGGCACAGGACTGCATCATCGTCAGTGACGACTGCGGCACGCAGCGCGGCCTGACCGTGCGCGCGGTGATGGACGGCGGCGAGGTGGTCTCCAGCCTTGCCGAGCGCATCCTCGGCCGCACCACGGCGGAGGATGTGACGGATGCCGCCACCGGCGAGGTGATCGTGGCGGCGAATGTGCTGATCGAGGAGCCGGAGGCCGAGCGCATCGAGAAGGCCGGCGTGGAAGCGGTGAAAATTCGCTCGGTGCTGACCTGCGAGGCGCCGGTGGGCGTGTGCGCGCACTGCTACGGGCGCGACCTCGCGCGTGGCACGCCGGTGAATGTCGGCGAGGCGGTGGGCGTGATCGCCGCGCAGTCGATCGGCGAGCCGGGCACGCAGCTGACCATGCGTACCTTCCACATCGGCGGCGCGGCGCAGCGTGGTGCCGAGCAGTCCAATGTCGAGGCGAGCCACGACGGCTCCGTCACGCTCAACAACGTGACCCTGGTGACCAACAGCCAGGGTGTGCCGATCGTGATGAGCCGCAACTGCGAGATCGTGCTGTCGGACGCCAACGGGCGGGAGCGCGCGCGCTTCCGCGTGCCCTACGGCGCCAGGCTGCTCACCCAGGAGGGGGCGAAGGTCGCGCGCGGCACCAAGCTTGCCGAGTGGGATCCGTACACGTTGCCGATCATCACCGAACGCGCGGGCCGCGTCGAATACCTCGACCTGATCGAGGGCATGACGCTGGTCGAGCGGGTGGACGAGGTAACCGGCCTCACCTCCAAGGTGGTGGTCGACTACAAGTCCAGTGCCCGCGGCGCCGACCTCAGGCCGCGGCTGCAGCTCAAGGGGCCGAAGGGCGAGGTCGTCAAGCTGGTGACGGGCGGTGACGCGCGCTACTTCCTGTCGCCGGACTCGATCCTATCGGTCGAGAACGGGGCGGAGGTGGCGGCGGGCGACGTGCTGGCGCGCATCCCGCGCGAGGGCGGTAAGACGCGCGACATCACCGGCGGTCTGCCGCGCGTGGCCGAGCTGTTCGAGGCGCGGCGTCCGAAGGACCACGCGATCATCGCCGAGACCGACGGGCGGGTGGAGTTCGGCCGCGACTACAAGGCCAAGCGTCGCGTCATCGTGAAGAACGACGAGACGGGGGAGGAGACGGAATACCTCATTCCCAAGGGCAAGCACGTCTCGGTGCAGGAGGGCGATTTCGTCCGCCGCGGCGACCCGCTGGTCGACGGGCCGCGCGTGCCGCACGACATCCTCAAGGTGCTCGGGGTCGAGGCGCTGTCCGACTACCTCGTCAACGAGATCCAGGACGTCTACCGGCTGCAGGGCGTGAAGATCAACGACAAGCACATCGAGGTGATCGTCCGCCAGATGCTGCAGAAGGTTGAGATCCTCGATCCGGGCGACACAACCTACCTTGCGGGCGAGCAGGTCGACCGGCTGGAGTTCGAGGCGGAGAACGAGAAGCGTACCGCTGAGGGTGAGCGGCCGGCTACCGCGATGCCCGTGCTGCAGGGCATCACCAAGGCCAGCCTGCAGACCTCCTCCTTCATCTCCGCCGCCTCCTTCCAGGAGACGACGCGGGTGCTGACGGAGGCGGCGACTGCAGGCAAGACGGACGGGCTCTCCGGCCTCAAGGAGAACGTCATCGTCGGCCGCCTGATCCCTGCGGGGACGGGCAGCGTGATGAACAAGCTGCGCTCGATCGCCTCGGGCGCCAGCACCGGCACCGGCCTCGGCCGGGACCGCCCGGCGCCGGCGCTCGGACAGGATGTTGCCGCCGAATAGGGCAGCATTCGAGCCCTTGCATGGAAGGCCGGCGGTGGGTGCATCGCCGGCCTTTCTCTTTTCCGGGTTTCACGCTTGACGCGGCCGGGGGGGTAGGCTACCTCGCCGCCCTCGGCCGTCCCCGTCCAGGGCGCGGCCGTCGTTTCGTGATGGCCCCAACGCTCGCGGCGCCGCC
>JAJYFW010000348.1 GCA_021785335.1 Pseudomonadota bacterium | reverse complement strand
GATGTTGTCCCTCATGCCGGCGGCGGAGGAGAAGTAGCCGGGCCTGAGGTCGATCGTCGCCGAGCCCGAGAAGCCGGAGAGGTCGAGCGTGTTGTTGGCGCCGGTGTCGTAGATCGTCACCACCGGCTCGGTGTTGACGGTAAAGTCGTAGGCCTGCAGCCCGGTGTTGTTGTGGAAGCCGAATGTCTGCCCGCCGGAGAGCCCGCTCCTGGTGGGCGCGCCATAGAGCCGCTGCGCCGCGGCGATGTCGGTGAACATCGGCGTTGTCGGGTAGTACTGGGTGCCGTTCACCGTCTGATTCGAACTGTTGAAATACGACATGATCGAATACTGGCGCAGGTCGTAGGGGCCGTTCTGGTTGACGGCGGAGCCGTTGTAGGCCCCGTCATGACCGAGGCCGATCATGTGGCCTTCCTCGTGCACCACGCTCTCCGGCCCGTAGGCCTGCACGGCGCTATAGGAATCGAGGGACTGCCAGCCGTAGGTCGTGGTGTCGAATTCCGTGGTCGCGTTGTACATCGCGCCCTCGGTGTAGGACACGCCGGTGCCGCTGCCGGAGCCGTAGTTGTAGAGCGGCAACGTCTCGGCCATGTTGCTGCCGGCGGGCGCGCGGGTGAGGGTGTACTGCGCGACGCTGCTCGACGTCGTGTAGGCGAAGGAAATGTTCGCGACGTCCGACCAGAGCGAGAGTCCCTGCTCGAAGGCGGTCTGCTCCGCGGCGCTCCAGTTCGAGCCTGGATCGAAATAAACCTCGACCGTCGGCGTCTGCCCGGACGAAGCGGCCCAGTGATGCGCCACGCCGTAGCTGCCGTCGTATTGCGGCGAGGAGGTGCTGCCGTTCCAGGAGGCAAAGGACGGGTCGGTGTTGGTGTCCGCCAGGCTGCCGGCGGCATCCACGCCCGAGACATAGGTGGCGAGCGTGAGCTCGCTCGCCTGCAGCGTCGTGCCCAGCGGCACGCTGCTGGCCGTGGTCTGCGACAGCGCCGTCTGGCCCAGCGCCGTCTGGTTCTGGCCGGTCAGCCCGCTGTCGGACGCCGCCGGCGCCGCCGAGCCGCCCAGCAGGAAGGCCGGGCCCGCGCCAACCGGCCCGCCGACATCGCCGTACCAGACGATGGGCGAGGCCGCCGCATTGCCCAAGCTAAGCAGCCCGGGGTCAAGCAGCCCGGAATCGCCGCCCAGCGGGTGATGCCGCGGCGTATGAAGAAGGGGATCCGAGCCCTGCCCGGAATCCAACGTGGGAGCGTTGCCGCTGCGGAACAGCGAGCCGGTTGCAATCGGCAAGGGAAGCGCACCTGGAAGGGGGTCTCGGGCGACCTCTTGCCAGGATCACGCTAACACCGCGTAAAAACGCGCGTCCGCGTTGAAGCAAGCAGGCCGGCGCCACCCCGTGCGCGAGCGTTGCCATAGCGCAACCACCACCCTGGGTGTCAAGAAAAATTAAGGGGCATCCCGCCAGACGCGACGAATCCCGTTGCCTATAAGCATCAGTCACGGGCGGCATTGCCCCCGCGAGCCAGCCCGGCGATCATGGCCGGAACGCTTTGTTCACGACCGGGGAGGCCGCCCTTGATACTGATCCAGATTACCGACCTGCACGTCCGTCCGCACGGCATGCCCGTCGCGCGCGTGGGGGAGACCAACATGCTGGTGGAGCGCGGGCTGCGCGCCGTGCGCGCCTTCACGCCGCGGCCGGACGCGCTGATCATCAGCGGCGACCTCACCGACAACGGCCTGGCGACGGAGTACGAGGAACTCGCCTCGATGCTCCGCCGCAGCGTCGATTTGCCGACCTACGTCATCCCCGGCAACCACGACCGCCGCGAGGAGCTGAAGCGCGGCATGGCAGACTGGCCCGGCGTCGCGGACGACCCCGAGTTCGTGCAGTACACGGTCGAGGACCTGCCGGTGCGGCTGGTGATGCTCGACACCGTGATCCCGTACAGCAGCGCCGGAGAGCTGTGCGAGAAGCGGATGCGCTGGCTGGAGGCGGCCCTCGCGGCCGAACCGAACAGGCCCACGATGATCGCGATGCACCACCCGCCGTTCCTCACCGGCATCGCGCACATGGACCGGATCCCGCTGCGCAACTGGCGGGAGTTTCAGGAACTGCTCTCCCGCCACCGGCAGGTGATCCGCGTCGTCTGCGGGCACGACCACCGGCCCATCATCACCCAGGTGGGCCCTACGATCGGCTGCATCGCGCCCTCGGTCGCGCACCAGGTGGAGCTCGATCTCGGCCCGCACCAGGCGCCGCTGTGGAACCTCGAGCCGCCGGCCTTCCTGCTGCACTACTGGGAGGAGTCCACGGGGCTGGTCACCCACATGGGGTATGTGGAGAATTATCCTGGCCCGTATCCGTTCCTGCTCGACCCCGACTATCCCGGCGTGCCGCCGCGCTGAGGGGGCGGGCAAAGCGCGTCGCGGATAACCGGATTTCCGCCCGGGGACAGCGGTCCGGTGACGACGATGGATCGTCCCACCGTCCCAAACCCGCAGGTTGGGACGGTGGGACGGCGCGGCGCCGGGTCGTGTGGCGCCGGGTCGTGTCAGGGCGGGCGTAGCGTCAGAAGGGTTTGTTCGATGCGGTGGCTCAGGTCACCGGCGTAGAGCGCGAGGAGACGCTCCAATCTTAATGCGATGGCTTCTCGTCGCTACCGCCCGCATGGCTGCACCGAGCGCAAGGCGCGCCCGGGCCAGCAACTCCACGGGGTCGTCGGACAACCGCTCCGGCGCGCGCCAGGGCGAGAGGCCGATCATTCTTTCCGGCCCGCCGTCCGGCCCGCCGTATTTCAGCGGCGGGCCGGCGGGCCTCGGTCAACCGTAGATCCTCGTTCCGCGAGGGCAACATGGCGCAATCCACGGCTCCGGTGCCGTCCCACCGTCCCAAAGTGCGTGTCTGGGACGCTGGGACGGCCGCCGGCGTGGTGCAACGATGTCCGACGAGCGCGCTTCCCGGGGCCCCGCGGCGCTTCCGCTCACACCGCGAGGCGCGCGCCGCGGCGGACCGCGAGCACCGCGGCGGCCGCCAGCAGGCAGGCCAGCCCGGCGGTCGCGAAGGCCGGGATGTAGGTCGCGAACACGTCGCGCGCGATGCCGGCGCCGATCGCGGCGGTCGCGGCGCCGAGTTGGTGTGCCGCGAAGGCCCAGCCGAACACCAGCGGTCCGCGCTCGCGGTCCAGCACCTGGCCCGAGAGCCGCACCGTGGGCGGCACCGTCGCCACCCAGTCGAGCCCGTAGAACACCGCGAAGGCCGAAAGCCCAACCACGGTGAAGTTCAGGAACGGCAGCATCAGGAGCGACAGACCGCGCAGCCCGTAGTACCAGAAGAGCAGCACGCGATTGTCGACCCGGTCCGAAAGCCAGCCGCTCGCGATGGTGCCGACGAAGTCGAACGCGCCCATCATCGCCAGCACGCTCGCCGCCGCCACGTCGGTCATGCCGAAATCGTGACACAGCGGAATGAAATGCGTCTGCACCAGCCCGTTGGTGGAAAAGCCGCAGACGAAGAAGGTGGCGAACAGCACCCAGAACAGCGGCCGCGCCGAGGCCTCGGCGAGCGCATTGAAGCTGGCCGCG
>JAJYFW010000347.1 GCA_021785335.1 Pseudomonadota bacterium | reverse complement strand
TACCCGAGGCATAGAACATGCGGCTCCTCGCGATCATCGCGTCGGGCACGTCGGCGGGCGCGTAGGCGCTGGCGGCGGAGCCCGCGCGGTAGAAATGAAACTGGTGTCCGCTCGCGCCGTGCGTGACGAGATACAGCGCCGTCGGCCGCGCCGCGTCGATCTTCACCGCCTCGGCGTTCACACCCTCCGCGCGCCAGAGCGCAAGGAAGCGCTCGCCGGCATCGTCGCGCCCGACCGCAGTGGCGTAGGCGACCGAGGCGCCCTGGCGCGCGGCGGCGATGGCGGCGTTCGATGTATCGCCGCCGAAACCTTCGAGGTAGAGCCGCCGCCCCGCCGCGTCCGCCGGCTGCGCGTTGAGCTCCAGCATCGGCTCGCCCATCGAGACGAGGTCGGCGCGCGTCCCGCCGCTCATGCCAGCACGGCGCGCGCGGCGGCGGCGATGGCGGCGCGGTCGCCGGCGGCCGCGGCCTTCTCATCGACCAGCGCGCCGCCGATGCCGACGAAGGCGGCACCGGCCGCGAGATAGGCCCCGACATCCGCCGGCGCGATGCCGCCCGTGGGGCAGAAGGCGACGGAGGGGAACACGGAGGCGAGCGCCCTGATATGCGCCGGCCCGCCGGCGGAGGAGGCGGGAAAGATCTTCACCACGTCCGCACCGGCGGCGAGCGCCGCGCGCACCTCGGTGGGCGTGAGCGCGCCCAGCATCAGCGCGGCGCCGGCCTCCCGGCACGGGGCGGCGAGCGCCGCGTCAACCCAGGGTGCGACGATGAAGCGCGCCCCGGCGGCGAGGCACGCGCGCGCCGCCGCCGCGTCCGGCACCGTGCCGGCGCCCACCAGCAGCGCCGGGTCGCGCGAGAGGGTCGCGATGAGATCGACCGCCCCCGGCACGGTCATGGTGATCTCGAAGACAGTCAGCCCTTCCTCGCGCATCCAGCCGACGGCGCGCCCGGCGTTGGCCGCGCTCTTCATGCGCACCACCGGCACGACTCTTGCGGCGCGCAGCCGCGCCAGCATCTGGGAACGGTCCATCGCGGCCTCCTACAACACGATCCGCGCGCCCAGCAGGCGCAGCGTCAGCACCGTCGCCAGGATCAGCACGACGACGAGGGTGAGCATGTACCGCAGCCACAGATAACCGCCCGGCAGCCAGCCGCGGTCGGCGAAGCTGCGCTCGACGCCGACGACGACGAGGAAGGCGGCGATCAGCAGGGCAAGCGCCAGCGCCGGCACGCCCGTCCCGTCAAGCCACAGCGCGACCCAGCCCGCCAGCGCCGGCAGCACGCCGAGCGAGAGGCGCAGCGCCGCCCGGTCCGCCTGCGGGGCGGCCAGTACCAGGCCCCAGTGCACCGCGCCGAGGAAGGACAGGATCACCGCGCCGTAGCCCACCAGCAGGCCGACGAGACGGGTCGCCTCCGGCTCTCCCCGTGACAGGGCGGCGAGCGCCAGGCCGAGGAACGGGAGCACGCCGGCCGCGCCCAGCAGGACGGCGGAGGAGGGCAGGCGGGTGTTCATCGTCTCATCTCCTGGCTGCCTCGCGCGGCCATCGCGCGCGGGGCTGGGCGTCGCTATCCTTGGCCCGGGATTCTTGCGGGACGGATGTCATGTCGGCGTTCTGGGATATTGTCATCGTCGCGTTGCTCATCGGGGTCAACGCCCTGCTTTCGATGAGCGAGATCGCGCTGGTCTCGGCCAACCGCAACCGGCTCGCGGCGCTGGAAACGCGCGGCGTGGCCGGGGCGCTTGGGGCGCGGGAGATGGCGGAGAAGCCTGAGCACTTCATTCCGGTGCTGCAGGCCGGGGTGACGCTGGTCGGCGTGCTGATCGGCGTGTTCGGCGGCCAGCCGATCGCGCAGGCCATCGAGCCGCTGCTGGTCCGGCTCGGCACCACCGTGTCGCTCGCGGGCAGCATCGCGCTCGTCCTCTCCGTGCTGGTGGTGACGCTGTTCACGCTGCTGCTGGGGGAACTGGTGCCCAAACAGCTCACCCTGCGCGCGCCGGAGCGCTTCGCCATGGCGCTCGCCGGCCCCGTTCGGGCCATGACCGCCATCGGCTGGCCGCTGGTCTGGGTGCTGTCTTCCGCCTCGCACCTGGTGCTGCGCGGCTTCGGCGCCGTCGGGGCGGCGGACGGGGACGTGACGGAGGAGGAGCTCAAGGTGCTGCTCGCGGAGGGCGAGCGCAGCGGCGTGATCGAGACCGAGGAACGCGACATGATCGAGCGCGTCCTGCGCCTCGCCGACAAGCCGGCGCGCGCCATCATGACGCCGCGCACGGAGCTCGTGTGGATCGACCGCACCGACAGCGAGACGGAGATCCTGCGCACCATCGCCTCCTCCGCCCAGTCGCGCTTCGTGGTCTGCGACGGGCGGGTGGACAACGTGGTCGGCGTGGTGCGCGCGAAGGACGTGCTGGCGCAGAAGGTCGGTGGCAGGAACATCGACCTCGCGGCGGTCCTGGCCAGGCCAATGGTCATTCCGGACACAATCACGGCGCTCGACGCGCTGGAGCGGTTCCGCGACGACGAGATCGGCCTCGCGCTGGTGCTCGACGAGTACGGCAGCTTCGAGGGCGTGGTGACGGCGAGCGACGTGCTGGACGCCATCGTCGGCGACCCGGAGGACGCGGCGCCGGCTGGCGCCACCGTCGAGGGCGAGGAGGCGCGCGAACTGCTGCTCGACGGGCTGATGCCGGTGGACGAGGCGAAGGCGCGGCTCGCGCTGCCGCCACTGCCCTCCGAGGGCCAGTACCACACGCTGGGCGGCCTGCTGCTCGCGCTGCTGCGCCGGGTGCCGCGCGTCGGCGACCGCATCGTGTTCGGCGGCTGGCAGTTCGAGGTGCTGGCGATGGACGGAAGGCGTGTCGAGCGCGTCCGCGCCAGCCGCGAGGAGGAGGCTCAGCCGCCGATCGCGGCGACGTAGCGCGCTGCGGAGCGGGCGAGCGCCGCCTTGCCGTCGGCGGCCACGACCATTCCCCACCAGGCGCCGTAGATCCGCTCGAACGCGAAATCCGAGAGGCTCGCCTCGATGCGCCGGACGGCGGCGGCGGGCAGGGGGGTGTAGTTCGGGTAGCTGCGCATGAAGCTCACGTAGCGCCGGTCCTGCACCACCTGCAGGTTGTCGCCGGAGAGCACGGCCCCGCGCCCCTGCGCACCCGCGGCCCAGTGCAGCACCGTGCTGCCCTCGAAATGACCGCCGGTGTTGACCAGCGTGACGCCCTCCGCGAGCGCGTGCCGCCCGCCGGACCAGAACGTGATCGCGGGGTCCGGGTGCGTCACCCATTCGCGGTCCGCCTCGTGCAGCAGCACCCGCGCCCCGAACGCATGCGCCCAGGCGGCGATGCCGCTGTAGTAGTGTGGGTGGGAGACGGCGATGGCGGCGACACCGCCCAGCGCGCGCACGATCTCCACCGTCGCGTCGTCGAGCAGGCTGATGCAGTCCCACAGGATGTTGCCGCCCTGTGCCTGGATCAGCAGCGCGCGCTGGCCGATCGCGAAGGCGGGAACGGTGCCGATGCCGAACAGGCCGGGCTCGTAGAGGTGAAAGCTGTTGCGGTGGCCGCGCGCCAGCGCCGCGTGGCGCGTCCA
>JAJYFW010000346.1 GCA_021785335.1 Pseudomonadota bacterium | reverse complement strand
TCACCCTCGCCGCGACGATCGCGCCGGCGCGCGGCGGCGGCGGGCCGAGTTCGCCGTAGCCCGAGAGGGTCGCGGCCGGAGCCAGCGGCTGGTTGCCCGCGACATCCGCGACGCCCGATGAGAGCATCACCAGGCGTTGCATCATCGAGACGAACAGGCCCGACAGCGGCAGGTCCGACCAATCCGCGTTGGCGGTGGTGTGCACCAGCACGATGCGCCCGCGCCCGTGCGTGGCGGCGGTGACGAGCGGCGTGCCGTCGGCGAGCGAGGCCCAGACATGGCGGGCGAGCGTGAGGTCGGGCTGCGCCAGCACCTGGCGGCGCACATGCACGTTCCTGGGAATGGGCAGGCCGAAGAAGGGCGAGGAGGCCGGGAAGGGCAGCAGCCCCTGCGGTTTGGTCCACGACATCGCGCCGCCCAGGCGGCGATCGCCGGCGAGCAGCTTGACCGGCAGCAGCGGGTCCGGGTGAGCCGCCGTCTCCGGCCCCGCGAAGCGTAGCAGCAGCCCGCCATGGGTGACGAAACTGTCGACCGCCTCGCGGTCGGGGCCGGGCGGCAGCGGAACGTCGGCCAGCACCAGCACCGAGAGCGGGCTCGCCAGCAGGGTGCGGATCGTGCCGGTGCGCAGGTCCGCGAACGGCGCCATGGCGCGCTGGAGGTAATAGAGCTCGCCCAGCAGCGGCGTGCCGGCGGTGAGCGGGTTGCCGGCGACGAGTCCCACGGGGCGGCGGCGCCAGCGCTCGTCGAGCAGCGCGATGGCGCCGGCCGAGCGCAGCGCGGGGCCGGCTGCGTCGCCCGGGGATGGAGACGGTGTGGCGAGGACCAGGCGGTCGAGACGGTTACGTAACGAGATCGGCAGCGCGACCGGCACGCTCGCGGTGGCGGCACCCGGCGCGAAGCGGGCGGTCACGCGCGCCAGCGTCCGCCCGGCTCCGGCCTGGGCCAGCACGTCGTAGGTGGCGGCCTCGGGCTGGGGGGCGCGGGCGAGGCGCGCGACGAGGGCATCGGCGCGCGAGACGGGCGGCAGCATCAGCACCGCCTGCGGCGTCGGCGTCTGCAGCACCGTGACGGGGCCGACGCGCGCGAGGTCTGCGGCGAAGCGCCGCCAGGCGGGCACCGGCCCATCGGTAAGCCCGTCCGCGACATAGGCGACGTCCATGCCGGCGGGGTCGCCGGAGGCGAGGAATGTTTCGAGCGCGCGGGCACTCGCCGCGCGGTCCGCGGGCCAGGGCTGCGGCGCGAGGGCGGCGAGGCGGGTGCGCAGCGCGGCGAGCGGCACGGGGGGTTCCACCCGCGGCTGCGTCCCGTCCTCCGCGGGTGCGGTCGCGAGCAGCGCGATCTTGCGTCCGGCGCGATCGGCGCGCGCGGCGACGGCCTGCGCCGCGGCGATGCGGGTGGGCCAGTCGGTGCCGCTTGCCCAGCCGTTGTCGACCACGAGCAGCAAGGGCCCCTTCCCTGCCAGCCGGCCGCCCGCGTTGAGTACCGGGCCGGCGAGCCCGACGATGGCGAGGGTGCAGGCGGCGAGGCGCAGCGCCAGCAGCCACCACGGCGTGCGCGCCGGCGTCTCCTCCCTCGCGGCGAGGCCAAGCAGCAGGCGGATGGCGGGGAAACGTTCCTGGCGCGGCGCCGGCGGCGTGACGCGCAGCAGCCACCACAGCAGCGGCAGGGCCACGAGGCCGAGGAGCAGCGCGGGCGTGGTGAAGGTCACGCGCCCTCGCGCCGCGGCGCCAGCGCCTGATGCAGGGCGAGCAGCGCCAGTTCCGGCGCGTGGTCGGTGCGGTGGACGCCGAAGCTCCAGCCGGCCGCGCGGGCGATCGCGGCGAGCCCGTCCTGCTGCCCGGCGAGGCGGGCGGCATAGGCCTCGCGCACGCCCTCGACGCGCGGCACGAGCGTGTCGGCGGGCAGGCCAAGGCCGAGGAAGCGCACGCGGCCGGTATAGGGCAGCATGACCTCGGCGGGATCGAGCACCTGCAGGATGTGGCCGCGCACGTGGCGGGCGGCGAGGCGGGCGATGGCGGCCTCGATCTCCTCGAGCGGGTCCAGGAAATCGCCGATGAGCAGGCAGGCGGCGTGGCGCGGTGGCGGCATTTCCATCGCGGCGGCGGGGCCGGGCAGCGTGTCCGCCGCCTCGCGTTCCAGGATCATCGCGAGCCGCTCCAGCGCGCCGCGACCGGCGACGGGGCGACGGCCGAGAAGCGCCACGCGCTCGCCGGCGCGCAGCAGCAGCGAGGCGAGGGCGAGCAGCAGAAGCTCCGCCCGCTCGCCCTTCTCGACCGTGGCGAAGCGCGAGCGCCAGCGCATCGTGGGACCGTTGTAGCGCCACAGCAATACGGTCTGCGCCGCTTCCCATTCCGTGTCGCGGACATAGGCGCGGTCGCCCTTCGCGGTCTGGCGCCAGTCGATCGCCGAGGCCTCGTCGCCGGCGACGTAGGGGCGGAACTGCCAGAAACTGTCACCCTGACCCACGCGGCGCCGGCCGTGCACGCCCTGTGCGACGGTGGCGGCGACGCGCTCGGCGGCGACGAGCAGCGGCGGCAGGCCGGCACCGAGCGATTCCGCCCGGTGCGCCGCCGCGCGTGGATCCGTGGCGGAAGCCGTCATCCCAGGCGGGCAACCAGGCGGGCGATGATCTCGGCCAGCGTCACCCCGTCGGCGCGGGCGGAGAAGGACAGCGCCATGCGGTGACGCAGCACCGCCGGAGCAAGCGCCGCGACGTCGTCGAGGCTGGGCGAGAGGCGCGCTTCCAGGATGGCGCGGGCGCGGGCGGCGAGCATCAGCGCCTGCGCCGCGCGCGGGCCCGGACCCCAGGCGACGTGGCGGCGGATGGTCTCGTCGTCCGTGGTTTCAGGCCGCCCGGCGCGGACCATGGAGAGGATGCCGTCCACCACGCTGTCGCCCACCGGCACGCGGCGGATGAGGTTCTGGGCCGCCATCAGCGTCGCGGCGTCCATCGCCTGCACCGGACGCGCCTCGGCGGCACCGGTGGTGGCGATCAGCATCGCGCGCTCGTCGGCTTCCTGCGGGTAGGTGATGCGGATCTCGAGCAGGAAGCGGTCGAGCTGTGCCTCTGGCAGCGGGTAGGTTCCTTCCTGCTCGATCGGGTTCTGGGTGGCGAGGACGTGGAAGGGCGCGGGCAGCTTGTGCTCGACACCGCCGACCGCAACGCGGCGTTCCTGCATCGCCTGCAGCAGCGCGGACTGGGTGCGCGGCGAGGCGCGGTTGATCTCGTCGGCCATCAGCAGCTGGCAGAACACGGGGCCGGGGACGAAGCGGAAGGAGCGCCTGCCGTCCTGCTCGTCCAGCACCTCCGAGCCGAGGATGTCGGCGGGCATGAGGTCCGGGGTGAACTGCACGCGCTTGGCAGCAAGGCCGAGGACGGTGCCCAGCGTCTCGACCAGGCGCGTCTTGCCGAGGCCGGGGACGCCGACGATGAGCATGTGCCCGCCTGAGAGCAGCGTGATCAGTGCCTCGTCCACCACCTCGCGCTGGCCCCAGATGGCGCGGCCGATCTGGGCGCGGACGGCGCCGATGGCGGGCGAGAGGGCCTCGGCCTCGGCGAGGAGATCGGTACCGGTGGTGG
>JAJYFW010000345.1 GCA_021785335.1 Pseudomonadota bacterium | reverse complement strand
CAACTGGGACCCGACCTATGCCTTCGGCAGCGGGACCCTGAACCAGAACGGCACCGTGACGAACCTGGTGACCAGCGACGTCACCGTGCCCGCCGGCCAGGTGAGCCACGATCCCTACGCGCAGGTGTTCTACCAGCACTCCAACTCCTACGGCTCCGGCTACACCGACGCGCTGATGAGCGAGTACTCGGTGGGCGGGCCGCTGGTCTCCGTCTATGACACGGCAACCACCTCGGATGTCGCGACCGTGGACCTGACGCTGTACGCCCCCAACGAACAGCCGAGCGGCTACACCACGCCCCAGATCGCGAACTATATCGCCCCCGGCGCGAACGGCTACGGCGTGCCGGATGCCACACCCGCCACGATCGACGTGGGGATGAACTTCGCCGCCTCGGTCGGGAACAGCGCCGGCGTGATGCTCAATGCCAGCGATGTCGTCACGCTCGACATCATGACCGCCGATACCGGCGGCGTTGCGCAATGGGGCTCGGTCACGCTCGACGGCGCGGCGAATGGCGGGCTGTGGCAACAATGGACCATCAGCGGCAACAGCGCGACCGGCTATACCGCGACACCAGGCGCCACCAGCGGTACCGCCGGCTATCTGCAGATCGACGATTTCCCGGTGGTCGGAACCGGCACGGCGACGAGTTGGTACCGGATCGGTATAGGAACGAAGACGTTCGACCTCTACACGGTCACGCAGAACGGAAATTTCGACAACACCACATACAGCAGCGGCGGCGTCAACCAGCGCGGCTCGCTCGCCATCGACGGGCTCGCCTCCGTCACGCCGCAGCAGTCCACCGCCCCGACGGTTCCCACCTTCACCATCAACTTCGCCAGCGGCGCCGGCGTCGCGGTCGATCCCTCGCAGGTGGTGGTCAACCCCGCCGCCCCGGCAACGCAGCCGGACGCGCCGGTCGCGGGCCTGATCGTCAACGGCACCTTCGAGGCGCTGGCGGGGCAGACCCAGCAGGTCAGCAACACCATCGCCACCACGATCGCGGCGCCGACCCTGGCGGTGGCGTTCGGCTGGACCGGGCTCAACGGCGATTCCAGCACGCCGTCCTGGATCAGCGGCTACACCAACAAGGTGGATGCGTTCGACACGGTGGAGGTGACGATCACGCCGGTGGGCGATGTCACACACCCGCTGTACGCGACGGCGACGGCCAATCTCGACGGCGAATGGCAGACCGGCATGGTCGCGCTCGGCGCCGGCACGACCTACGACGTCACCATGGCGGCGTATCAGGCCAGTGTCAGCGGCCCGGTCACGCAGCAGAGCCACGCGCTGGTGCTCGATGTCGCCTGCTTTGCCGCCGGTACGCGCATCCTGACCGCGCGCGGCGAGGTGGCGGTGGAGGCGCTCGCGGTGGGCGACCTGGTGTGGTCCCGCGGCGGCGGACTCACGCCGGTGCGCTGGCTCGGACGGCGGCATATCGATTGCCGGCTGCACGCGCGCCCGCGCGACGTGGCGCCGGTGCGGGTGCTGGCCGGCGCCCTCGCGCCCGGCGTGCCGCATCGCGACCTGCTGCTCTCGCCGGACCACGCGGTGTTCGTGGAGGGCGTGCTGATCCCCGTGCGCTACCTGGTCAACGGGCGCACCGTGCGGCGCGAGGCCGTCGACGCGGTGACGTACCACCACGTGGAACTCGCGGCGCACGACGTGATTCTGGCCGAGGGGCTGGCGTGCGAGTCCTATCTCGATACCGGCAACCGCGCGATCTTCGAGAACGCCAAGAGCCGGCAGGCGGGCGCTGCCTTCGCGCTCGCGGTGTGGGAGACGGGCGCGTGCGCGCCGCTGGTGCTCAAGGGGAAGGAACTTGTCGCGGCGCGGCGGCGTCTGCTCGCGCGCGCGGAGGAACTCGGCCACGCGCTGACGCGAGAGCCGGCGCTGCGGGTAGTCGCCGACGGGCGCGTGCTGCATCCGCGCCAGGCGGGGCGGATGGCGCGGTTCCGCCTACCCGAGGCGACGCGCGACGTGCGGCTGGTTTCGCGCAGCGCCGTCCCCGCGCAGACCGCCGCGGCGGCGGAAGATTACCGGCGGCTCGGCGTCGCGGTCGGCGGCATCCGGTTCGATGGCGAGACGATCGGGCTCCGCGACGCACGGCTCGGGCGCGGCTGGCACGGCGTGGAGCAGGGCGCGGCGGGCGAGACCTGGCGCTGGACCGATGGCGAGGCGAGCCTCGCGCTCGTGGGCGGTGGTGTGCTGGACGTGGAGGTCGCGCTGACCGAGGCCTACTGGCGCGACGAGGCGCCAGCCCCTGGCTGAGGGGGACGCCTATCCGCCGAGGAAGTCGCGCAGCAGCGGTACCAGCGGGCGGTCGGCCTCCGGCATCGGGTACTCGGCGAGGCGGTCCGGCGAGACCCAGGTGAGTTGCTGGCCCTCCTTCGCGCGCGGCATGCCGCGCCAGCGCCGGCAGAGGTAGAGAGGCATCAGCAGGTGGAATTTATCGTATGCGTGCGAGGCGAAGGCGAAGGGGGCGAGGCAGTGGGCGGAGACGTCGATGCCCAGTTCCTCGGCGAGTTCGCGGATCAGTGCCGCCTCGGGCGTCTCGCCGGGATCGAGCTTGCCGCCGGGAAACTCCCATAGCCCGGCCATGCGCTTGCCCTCCGGCCGGCGGGCGAGCAGCACGCGCATGTCGATGTCGATCAGCGCGCAGGCGGCGACCAGCAGCAGCGGCTTGGCGCCCGGCGCCGCGGCCTTCGGCTCGGGCGCGGCGGCCGGGGTCGGCGTGTCGCCGAACAGATCCTCGCGCCCAGCGGCGAAGACCATGACGCGGTGCTCCGTGCCGCGTGCCAGGAAGAGCTGCCGGCTCTCGCCCACCTGGCGGAAGCCGATATGGCGCAGTACCGCGATCGAGGCCTCGTTGTCGGTGGCGACGGTGGCCTCGATGCGGTCGAGGTCGAGATTGGCCATGGCCCAGCGCACGAGCCTGCCCGCCGCTTCGCGCGCAAGCCCCTGGCGCTGGAACTTGCCGCCAACCCAGTAGCCGAGCCGGCCGAGCCGCGCCGCCCGGTCGAGCCGCAACCCGACGCCGCCGATCAGCGGCGCCTCCTTCCCGGTGCCGACGATGGCGAGATGGTAGGCGCTGCCGGCCGCGATCTCGGCGCGGGAGGAGGCGATCCAGCGCTCCGCCTGTTCGAGCGCGTAGGGGAAGGGGACGGCGGCGAGCGTGCGGGCGATCGCGTAGTCCATCAGCCGGTGCAGCGCCGGCGCGTCGGCCTCGCGCCATGGGCGCAGGCGCAGGCGCTGCGTTACCAGCGGCTGGAATCCGAGATCGTCCATGGTCGCGGACAGGCTCACCCCCTGCCAGTGCCGCAGCCGGGGGTGCGCCGCAAGGGGGAACGCGCTCGCCGGCGGCCGGGCTGCCTCAGCTGCGGTAGCTGCCGTTGATGTCGATGTAGCCGTGGGTCAGGTCGCAGGTCCAGACCGTGGCGCGGCCGCGGCCGAGGCCGAGATCGACCGCGATATCGATTTCCCGCCCCTTCATGTGCGCAACCACCGGTGTCTCGTCGTAGCCCGCGACGACACCGCCGTCCTTTGCCATCCACACGCCACCGATCGCAACGGACA
>JAJYFW010000344.1 GCA_021785335.1 Pseudomonadota bacterium | reverse complement strand
ATCGACCGCCGCGCCGCGAGCCTGATGGACGCGCGCGCCACCAAGCTCGACAACCTGCTCGCCGGCGGCGCGGCGCTGGCCTCGCTGCCCGGCAATCTCGGCCTCGGCGCCGTCGAGGGCACGCTCAACGCGCAGGGGCTGACGGAGGCCGGCAAGCCCGCGCCCATCCCCGGCGACGCGGCCCTGCGCCAGGCGCTGGTCGCCGAGGCGTTCCGCGCCCGGCCCGGCGACCTGCCGCGGCTGATCGACGGGCCGGCGACGGCCAATGGCGGCGTCAGCGGCTATTTCGCGCTCGAGGTGAAATCCATCATCCCGGCGCACGAGAAGCCGTTCGCCGAGGTCGAAAAGCAGGTCGCCGCCGACTGGACGGAGAACCAGCGCCGCCATGCCGCCGAGACGATCGCGGCGAAGATGCTGACCGAGGTCGATGCCGGCGCCACGCTCTCCGACGCCGCCACCAAGGCCGGGCTCACGGTGACGCGCCTGCCCGCTGTGACGCGCACCGGCGGCGTCACCGGCTTCCCCGCGCCGCTGCTCGACCCGCTGTTCGCGACCAAGGAGGGGCATGCGACGATGGCGGCGACGCCGGAGGGGTTCGTCGTCGCCCAGCTCGTTTCCGTGCACGACCCCGACCCCGCGAAGCATGTGCTCGCCTTTGCGCAGCTGCGCCAGGCGATCGCGGGCACGATCGACACTGACCTCGAGGCGCTGGTGACACAGGCGCTGCGCGACCGCGGCAAGCCCACGATCGACCAGGCGCAGCTCGCCACCGTCTCCGCCGCCGGCCCATGAACGCCACCCCGCCCCCCGGGTTCGCGGCGTTCCGCGAGGGCTACGACGCCGGGCACGGCGCCGTGCTCACGCGCCGCTCGGTCGCCGACCTCGACACGCCGGTCGCGGCCTTCCTCAAGCTCGCGCACGGCAAGGCGAACACGATCCTGCTGGAGAGCGTCGAGGGCGGCGCGGCGCGCGGGCGCTATTCCATCATCGGGCTCGACCCCGACCTGATCTGGCGCTGCCGCGCCGGGGCGGCGGAAATCAACCGCGACGCGCAGGCCGCACCCTTCGCCTTCGTGCCCGAGGGCGCGCCGCCGCTCGAGAGCCTGCGCGCGCTGATCAACGAGAGCCGGCTCGAGGTTCCGGCGGGCGTGCCGCCGATGTGCGGCGGGCTCGTCGGCTATCTCGGCTACGACATGGTCCGGCAGATGGAGCCGGTCGGCGACCGCAACCAGGACGCGCTCGGCCTGCCCGAGGCGCAGCTGCTGCGGCCGTCGCTCTACGCCGTCTTCGACAATGTCTCCGACCTGCTGACGCTGGCAGCCCCCATCTATCCGCGCGCCGGCGTCACCGCGCAGGCGGCGTGGGAGGCAGCGCAGGCCAGGCTCGCGGCGGCGGAGGCGGCGCTGGCGCGGCCGTTGCCGCTCGCCGCCCCGCCGGTTTCGCTGCCGGCGCTCGCCGAGCCCGCCTCGAATTTCACCCGCGAGGGATTCAAGGCCGCGGTGCTGCGCGCCAAGGAATACATCGCCGCCGGCGATGCGTTCCAGGTCGTGCCGAGCCAGCGCTTCTCCGTGCCCTTCGCGCTGCCGCCATTCTCGCTCTACCGCGCGCTGCGGCGGATCAATCCGGCACCGTTCCTGTTCTTCCTCGATTTCGGCGGCTTCAGCGTCGCGGGGTCGAGCCCGGAGATTTTGGTGCGTCTTCGTAACGGCATGGTCACCATCCGCCCGCTCGCCGGCACCCGCCGCCGCGGTGCCACGCACGAGGAGGACGAGGCGCTGGCGAAGGAACTGCTCGCCGACCCCAAGGAGCGCGCCGAGCACCTGATGCTGCTCGACCTCGGCCGCAACGACGTGGGCCGCGTCGCCGAGATCGGCAGCGTCAAGGTGACGGAGAGCTTCGCGATCGAGCGGTTCTCCCACGTCATGCACATCATGTCCGACGTGCAGGGCAAGCTGCGCGAAGGGCTCGACGCGCTCGATGCGCTGATCGCGGGCTTCCCCGCCGGCACGCTGACCGGTGCGCCTAAGGTGCGCGCGATGCAGATCATCGAGGAGCTGGAGCCGGTGCGCCGCGGCATCTACGCCGGCTGCATAGGCTATTTCGCCGCCGACGGCTCGATGGACACGTGCATCGGGCTGCGCACCGCGGTGATCAAGGACGGGACGATGTACGTGCAGGCCGGCGCCGGCGTGGTCGCGGACAGCGACCCGGACGCCGAGGAACAGGAGACGCGGCAGAAGGCGCGCGCGCTGATCCTCGCCGCCGAGGAGGCGGTGCGCTTCGCCGCGGGCGGGACGGTCTGACCGCCTGACGGGCCCCCGCCGGTGGCGCCGCGCGCACGCCTCGTGCACAGTGAGCCGATGGCGGGCGAGGCGAAGACGGCCGAGACGAAAAAGGCGGGCCGCGGACGCAGCCGCGGCCGCAACGTGCGCATCACCGATGTGGCCGAGGCCGCCGGCGTTGCGCCGATGACCGTCTCGCGGGTGCTGAACGAGCCGGACCGCGTCTCGCCGGAGACGGCGCGCAAGGTGCGCGCCGCGATCAAGGCGCTGGGCTATGTGCCGAACCTGCTGGCGGGCGGGCTTTCCAGCCGCCGCTCGCGCATGGTCGCCGCCATGGTGCCGACCATCGCCTCGCCGATCTTCTCGGCCCCGCTGCAGGGCTTCACCGACCGGCTGGCGCAGGCCGGCTATCACGTCATGCTGTCACTCACCGGCTACCGCGCCGACGCCGAGGAGGCGATGCTGCCCGCGGTGCTGGCGCGAAGGCCGGACGCGCTGCTGCTGACCGGGGCGCGGCGGGGCAGCGCGATGCGGCGCATGCTCGCGGCCGCCGGCATCCCGGTGGTGGAGATCTGGGACAGCGGGCCCGCCTTCGACAGCCTGGTGGGCTTCGACCACGAGGAGGTGGGACGCGAGGTGGCAAGGTTCTTTCTCGCCGCCGGGCATACGCGCTTCGCGGTGCTGTCCGCCTCCGACCCCAGGGCCGAGGCGCGCGCCGGCGGCTTCCTGCGCGCGGCGGCGGAGGGCGGGGGCGAGATCATCGAGACGCGGCGGCTGCCCGCCCCCTCCAACGTCAGCGAGGGGCGCCAGGCGCTGCGCGAGATCGCGCCGCAGCTGCACGGGCGCACGGCGCTGTTCTGCAGTTCCGACCTGATCGCGCTCGGCGCCGTGACGGAAGCGCGGGCGCTGGGGATCAGGGTGCCCGACGCGCTGGCGGTCTGCGGCTTCGGCGATTTCGATGCCGGGCGCGCATCCGAGCCCCCGATCACCACGGTGAGCGTCGACGGCACCGCGATCGGGCGCCAGGCGGCGGAACTGCTGCTGGCGCGGATGGCGGGCGCTGCGGCCGGGCCCGCCGTGCGCGTGCCGTTCCGCATCCTGCCCAGGGGTTCCACATGACCGGGCCGCGGTGAGCGGAGCGACGCGGGGGGAGGCGGTTGCCCCCGCCCGCCCGCGACGGTATCGCTAACATAGGACGCGACCGACGAACGAAGGAAGCACGATGAACCCCGAGACCCTCGCCCGCCTCAAGCGCGCCAGCACCGCGACGCTGACGACGCAGATGTTCAAGCGCGGCTTCCGCAACGTGTTCATCCAGGGCGTGCGCCCGCTC
>JAJYFW010000008.1 GCA_021785335.1 Pseudomonadota bacterium | reverse complement strand
CGCGCCGCCGCCGGGATCGCGGTGCGCTGTTCCATGTAGATTCGAACGCGGCGGGTATCGTCGGCCAGGTCGATACCAGACGCCGTAATGGCGCGACCGATCCTGCGCCCCTGCACATGCAGGTGAACGAT
The DNA here is from genome assembly GCA_021785335.1 of Pseudomonadota bacterium. Next base: position 13,367 of record JAJYFW010000008.1, on the reverse strand, counting down.
CTCTGCCATCGACTCACCGCTCCAGCCCGTGCCGTGCAACACCACGTCGATGCCGGCGAGGAACGCGTCGCCTTCGACCTCGTAGGAGCCATCGATGTCGATGGAACTGCCATCGCCCAGCACCGCGCCGTCACGGAACGTGACGAGGCCATCGGCCCGACAGCCCCGCTCATCGGCAATATCGATCGCCCAAAGGCCGTTCAGCATCTTGGTGCTCCCACCGGGGCAATCCCCGCAGGGCGGGCGCTCACCCGTTCGGTTTCGCCGGGCGGGGGGCGCCGCGAATCGAACCGGTGGGAGAATGGGGGGCGACTGTCACCGTATCGTGAGCAGTGCGTGAGACTGGGATGACAGCGGCAGGTTGAGAGAATTTCATCCAGGAGGTGGCGATGTCCTCAGCGCACCCCTGCACGCTCAGGTCGGCGTCCTTGTTCACGCTTTCGTGAGCGATCTCAGACGCCGCGTTGTCGTCGCCAGCGATCCGGCGCATGAGTCCGGTCCGTGGAACAGAATGAGAACGCGCCCGGGCGCATCCTGCCCTTCTACGATACGCGGCTCCGGCACCTGATAGCGCCGCGAGCCCGACTCAACGTCACGTGCGGCTTCTGCAAGCACCAGGGAGAGCTTGATCCCGTTGGTCTCGGGTGGCGTCTCGGGCCGGAGTTTCCCGTCCGGCATCTCGAAAGCCGCCTACGTTGCGAGCAGTGCCGGATGCGCGGATGGTGCCACGTGTCGCTCAGGTGGCTGGGGTAGCCGTCTCTCGCCGTGGATAATCTGTCGCGAGCCGTTCGTTGACTAAGCGTCCGCCGAGATCGTCACGACCGTCTGTTTCTCGCCGGGCGTGATCGTTAGCGGCCTTGTCGGCATCGGCAACGTCATTATTGCGTTGCTTTGAGAGACGGCGAAGCCTGCCGTTTCGAGGGCGCTCATGATTCGCGCCTGCATTGGAAATCCGCGCGGCGAGCCTGTAACAAAGACCAAAACAGGCGTTCCCTTTGGGCACGCCTGCACCACTTGCCGCACCAAATCTTCGGTAAGCTCAAAGGGCGGCTTACCGAAATAGTTATCGCCGACCTGTCCGAAGTTAGTTCCATTATTGACGTTCTTCGGTCCGTTGCCTGACATGGCGGGACGCTCCCTGGGAATGGTCAATAGGACCACAAGATACCCAAGGATGCCGAATCCAAACGCTACCGCGCAAATCGTCTCGATCCAGTGCGGCGCAGGCGTCACAGCAAGGAACCCGGCAAACACCGTTGCCGCAATGGCGGCGAGCCCCAGAAAGCCAGCGATGAGTGCGTTTCGCCGTTCCACGGCGCAATCATAGGACTAAGTCCCCCGTGTCCGGCATCTGCACAATCATCAATCCGGCAGGCCACCCCAGACAACGCATCGCGCCCTCAGCGCCTTCGCCTCCGTGAGCACGCGGGCCTGAAACGCGTCCACCGCCTCACCCTCGGCCCGGCGCCAGGTCCGATCCCCGGCATGGGCGTGGTCGTCAGGGCCGACACCTTCCAGCCCGCCATGCACGACGATGCTCTGCACGCCCTCCCCGGCCGCAGCCTCTAGACGCGCCAGCCGGCTTTCCAACGTCATCGCCCGCGCTCCCGGTCCTCGGCCACCCACTGGCACCATTCCTCGATGCTCTTGGCCTTGGGGGGCGCGTTGATGTAGCCGCGCACCAGCGCACCAGGCGGAGGTGGCGGAGGTGGAGGCAGGTCGCGCCGGGCGAGCCATTCTTCCATCGTCTTCGCCTTGGGCGGTTCGCCCCATTCCTGCGGCTTCGGTGCGCGCTCCAGCTTCGCCACGCGGTCTTGCAACGTCATCGGTTTCCCCCTTGTTCCAGTCGTGCGATGCGCTCGGCCAGGTCGCTTGTTTCGATTGCCTTGCGCTGCGCCTCCAGCACCGCCGCGACGGCCTGCCCTTCCTCCGCGCTGATGACGCCCTCCGCCACCGCATCGGCAACGGCGCCCAGGGCGCGCACCAGGTCCGCCGGGGTCTCGATCTTGGGCACCCCCGGCAGCGCCACCGGGCGGCCTCTGCGTGCCGGCCAGACACGGGACAGCAGCAGTTCGGCGGCTCGCATGTCGCCGGCCTTCGCGGCCTCTACCGTGCGACGTAGGACTTCCTCGGCGCCCTCCGCGCCGATCTTGTCCAGAGCCACCAGCACCTTGTTCCGCGAGCCTGCGGGCCTGCCGGCGGGATTGCCGGACTCGCCACGCTTGAAGGGCCGGCCGCGCTGATCGGGCGGTGTAGGTTTAGCGGGCATTGAATGGTGCATATGCTGCAAGCTCCGTGGTCATGACACGGAAAACGGAATGCCGAAGAAGCCGGGCCAGGCGGCGTTGACGACAATAAAAAACCCGACCGAAAACGAAACGTTCGGCAGCGGGATGATCGCCTTTTGCGAAAGCGGGACAACCGCCAGCACGCGCCCTGCGGATGACGTTCCGTCATATAGGGTGGCGGAGGCTCCGGGGGAGGCGGGCGACTGAACGACGGCCGAACCTCCTAGGTAGCCGCGCCCGACTGCGGCCTGAAAGCCGCCGGTCGCGCGCGTCCCGAAGGGCGTTGCCGCGCCGGAGAGGGCATCAACGACGGCGGCGCCGGAGGGCGTGTCGCGAAAGATTTGCAGGCCGCCGCGGCGCACGCTCATGTCAGCCCTTGACCACCACCGCGCGCTCGCCCGGCTTCAACCGCACTTCTTGATATGTCACCCCCGGATCGCGGTTCAGCTTGGCACGCAGGGGCGGCTGCATCAGCGGGCCGAAATAGGCGCCGATGTCGCCAAAATATTCTGTGCGGGCTTGCATCGTTCTCGGGTCGAAGCTCACCACCTCGTGCAACTGGCCGGGCTGCAACACCTCGGGCGGCACGCCGGAGCGGCGGATGGCGGCGGCGGCATGGAGGCGATCGGCCATGCCGAAGTCGCCGCGCTTGGCGTGCTTGTCTGCGAGGTCACGCAACTGCGGGATGGTGTGGCTTTTCGCCAGCGCCTTCGTCAGTCCGTCACCTTCCTGGAGGTCAACGTGATGGTCGATATCCTGATAATCCACGCGGCGCCGGTCCACGACGCGCACATGGTCGCCAAATGGGTTAGACATTCTCGCCTCCATTGCCCTCGCCCGCCGCACGGATGCGCAAGCCGCGCGACGGGCTTCCGGCCGGGCCGGCGCCGCCGGATGGAACGGCGGCGGGATTCCTCGCGAGCGCATCGGCCAGCAGCCTGCGCGCGGTGTAGCTCCGGCTCGCAGCGAGGTCGCGGGCGGCAGCGTCCACCCGGTCCAGCGTTTCGCGATCAACCGATAGTGAGATGACGGTTTTCATGCCCAAGATGTAGGCCAAAACCTGTTAGAATTCAATAGAAACAATGCATTATGCCATAACAAGTCAAGTCACGTCAGAACACGTTATTAGCGCTCATTCGGTTGTGTCTGGCGCGCAACAGTATCAGGCCCGCGTTGGTGTGCGCCTCGATGATGGCGGCGAGCCGCGCGAGCAGCGGCTTGGCGTCGGCCACGTGACCGGCGTTTGGTAGGTTCCGGCGGCCCTGGCCGTGTCTCAACGATGCTGCAGAAGAATCTCGTACAAATGCTTGTCCGCATTCGAACACGTGCTTTCAGCCGTGCGGCCGTCAATCGCCCCGGGGTAAGGTCGGTAAGCGTTCCACGCGGAAATCACCGCGGAGACGCACGGTTCAGTGCCACGCAGGCGACCGCGCATCCAGGCTTGCTCTTGTGGAGAGTTCACGGCGCGAGCCGCAGCATCCAGCACCGGGCACATCTTCGGAGGCTGCGAAAATGTGAACCAATACCCGATCCGGCACGCGACAAACCTGCTCACGTTGGGCGGTAGATCCGCAGGGGGCAAGAACTCGCTCATCGGGATGATTTCGACGGGCGGAGCGTGCTTTGCTAGGCGCCAATGAGCCGGTCGTGCGGGTGCAACGACTGGAACTGCAGTGGCAATCAGTATTGCCGCGACCAGAGTGCGCATAGAAACAGCCTACTGTTGCGCTTGTCGTCTATGCAACCAAGCAGGGCGTCACCCGTCCACCGCCAGCACGGCCGCTCGGTCCGCCAGCACCTCCTCGGCCTCCATGATGCCGGTCATCGCCTCGGCCCGCGCGGCCATCGCGTCTGCCAGGTCTCGGCGTCGGCGAAGCTCCGCAGCGTCCGGCCGGCACGCACGGCACTCCCAGCCGCCCGGGTTCACCACCTCGATGAACGCCCCCGACAGCGCACCACACTCCGCGCATGCGACGGGGGACGTTCTCACGATTCTCATCGCATTCTCATCGGCGTGAGAATCACGAGAATCGGGTGCAGGGGGCATTCTCACGCCACCCTCATTTTCACCCCCCGTGAGAATCGCTGAAACCGGCGGATTTCCTGGGGTTCCGGGTGATTTTCTCACGTTCTCATCCCCTAGGGCGTGAGAATGCGAGAAAGTGCCAGACAGCCGGGCGGCGGCGAGGAGGTCGAGGCGGTAACGGGCCGCTGCGAGCAGGCTAGTGGACATCGAAGCCGCTCCCCTCCCGTGCCGCCTTCCAGCGGTAGACGGTGCCGAGCGCCACCCCGCAGGCAGCGGCGATTTCCTTCGGCGGCACGTTGCGGGCGAACAGTTCTTCGGCCAGCGCCTGCTTCGTCTTTACGAGGGGCGTCACCCGCCAATGGGCGCCCGTATCATCGAGATGCAGAACGGCCTCGAAGGGGGCCGCGTCGTCGCCCTGGAAACCCCGTGCCTTTTCGTAGTGCCAATGGAACCGCGCGCCCTCGGTGGCCTCGTATTCATCGGGGCGGCGGAGGGCGATGACGCTATCCAGCAAGTCCTCGCGGCGGCTGGTGCCGCGCTGCTGGCCGCCCTTGCCCGCATGGTGCACCAGCAACGACGTGGTGCTCCGGCGGCGCAGGCTCAGAACCAGGTCTTGCAGCGGCTGCCAGCCGTCCGCCTCGTTCTCCTTGTAGCGGGCGAGGGACGACAGGTTATCGAACACCACCAGGTCAACGCCCTCGGCCAGTTCCTCGACAAGCTCGCGGCCCTGAGGGCTGGCGAGGTCTGGCAGACCGTCACGACTGGCGCTGGCGGGCAGGAACCGCAAATAGTCCTCGGCCGGCAGTTCCCTCCCGATGCCCTTCGCCACCGCTGCAAGGCGTTCCTGCAACTGGCCGAGCGGCATCTCGCCATCGAGAAACAGCACGCGAGCCGGTGCTGGCGCCCGGCCGCCCAAGGTCTCACCGCCACTCGCCACGGCATAGGCGATGGACAGAGAAACCCATGTCTTGCCGATGCCTCGGGGCGCGTAGACCATCGCGCTACCCTCGGCCGGCAGATACGGCGCCAGCAGCATGCGGCGGGGCGGGATGTCCATCCGTAGCAGTTCCAGCGCGGTGATGGGGCGCGGTCGTTCCGGCGGCGGCTTCGCGCGTTCCGCTTCGGCGCGGGCGACTTCAGCGGCCTCGGCGTCGTAAAGCTTCAAGGCAGTTTCGGGATCAACCTCAATGTCACTCATCGCGCACCGCCTTCGCCACGGCGGCGGCCACAAGCTCGTCAACATGGTCCGGGGTCGCGATCTCGCAGTCGCATCGGCTTCGGAATGAGAGCGCGACACGATATCCTGCGGCGAGCAGTTCCGCCCGAGGTCGGCGCTTGGCGATGAGCGGGGTCACGGCGTCGAGGATTTGCGAATCGGGATCAGCCGCGTCGGCCAGGCGCTCCGCCAGCGCACGCTCGGCGGCGGGCAAGCGATCCAGGTCGTCGAGGGCGTGGACGGCCTCGATAGTGAGGTCATCCAACAGCTCGGCGAACGACGCGCCGTCGCAGTTTATGGCGATGCCGGGGGCGGCAAAATCGTCTGGTTTCGGAAGGTGGTAAGTCATGGCAAGCCTCATGCTTGCCGGCGGCAAAACCCTTGACGTGGGGCCAGAAATCTCTAAGTTGATGGTGTCGTCGTTGTCGAGATTTCTGCCCCGTCCGGGTGCCACCGGGCGGGGTTTTTCGTTACGCGGCGAGGGCGGCGATGCTGGCGGTTTTGATCCGCACGGCCCTGCCAATCTTCACGCCCTCCAACCGGCCATCGGCGAGCCACCGGCAGCACGTCGCGCGTGAGATGCGGAGCGTCTGGCAGGTTTCGGGAATCGTTACGAGAGCGGGCGCGTCGGCGAGGTTCACCGGACGGGCGGGTTTGACGATCTTCGGCATTTTGACTGCATCCTTTCAGAGTTGGCCGCGTTGCGGAGTGAGCCGCTAGGCGACGGGATGCGCTCTATTGATACGATTTTCCGTGTCTTTGCATCAGGAGAGAAATGGCGACTATTTCTCTCCGGTCCCGAGCTTCGTTAGCTGGGTCGCAATTGCGACGGCGCTCGGCGCCTCGCCCGTCACCAACGGGATAATGGCTGCCAGGAATCGAGATGCCGGGCCGCCCTTCGCTGTCCCCGTCACGCCTTCGAGGGCGGGGGCGATAATTCCGCGTATCACCGCAGCAAACCAGCGCCAGTCACGCACCACGTTCGGCACATTAGATTGCCCCTCTATCCGGGCGACATCCGCACGCTGCACCGCCATCAGCAGATCGCGGCATGCATCGGCTTGCCAGTCTGAATAGGGATCGCCCAATCTGGCGCGGGTCACGTGATAGTCGAGTAGTTTCGGAAGCGCCTCGGCTAACGTGCGGATCGCATGACCGGCAGCCGCCGCAGATTCGTTGATTTCGCGGTCCTGGGCCGCTTCTAGAAATATCTGCTTGTATTGCGTGAAAATCGCCGCGAGGCGGGCCAGTTCATCGGCCGAGGGACGATTAACCCGAGCCTTGTCAAAAGCCCCCGCCACGTCATCGGTGGTTATTGCGCCGGGCTTGAGCGGTTCCGGTGCCTTCGCGATACGGCGTCCGCGCTTCCCTCTGCCGGCCCCCGTCATTGCTCCGGCCTCGGCGGCAGCGTGGCGCTGGCGCAGGCTCGCGGCGCTGGTGTAGCCTGTTCCATGGTCTCGGTCATATTCCTCTCCAGGGGTTTGTCGGGCCACGGCGGCGGGTGCTCCAACACCCGTCGCCACCCTGATGCCGGCAGCCGGCCGGCGCGGTCCGTTACGCCCTCGCCCTCCCGATCGGCACCACCTCGCCAGCAGGGGCAGCACGCCCCTCGGCGTAGGCAGCCCAGTCCTGCATCAGGCGGCGGCGTTTCTCGATGAGGTCTCCGCGTCGATAGGCAGCTTCGACCTTGTTCCCAATCGCGTGCGCCAACGCCATCTCGCGCACAGCATGGTCATAGTTCGTTGCCTCCTGCGCCCAATCGGTGAACGTCGAGCGGAAGCCGTGCGGCACGATGTCGTCGCGCTTCATCCGGCGCAGCACCGCAGTCATGGCCATGTCGGACAAGTGCCCGCGCCGGGGCGATGGGAACACCGGGTCCGTATCCCTGCGTCGGTCCTGCGCCATCTCGCCCAGGATCGCCATGGCGGCATCGGACAGCGGCACAGAATGAGGCTTGCCAGCCTTCATCCTCTCGCCCGGAACGGTCCAAACCCGCGCGGCCATGTCGATTTCACGCCATGTCGCGCCCAGGGTTTCGCCCGAGCGGGCAGCGGTCAGGATGGTGAAGCGGAGCGCCGCTGCCGCCACGCCAGCCTGCGCGGCAAGCTCCGTCCAGAAGGTCGGGAGATCGCGCCACGGCAACGCCGGATGGTGCCGCACCGCCCGCAGCTTCGCGCGCTCTGGCAGCAGCGTTTCGAGATGGCCGGCCCACCGCGCAACGTTTTCGCCAGTGCGCCAATGCCGGGCAGCGGCATAATCGAGCACCGCCTCGATACGCCCCCGCACCCTCGATCCCGTCTCCGGCTTCACCCGCCAGATGGGCTCCAACACCGCCAGCACGTCGCCGACACCGATCTGGTTGACGCCCATGCTGCCGAGCTTGGGGAACACGTATTGCGCCAGCGTCGCGGCCCACTGCTTCCTGTGCTTCTCGTTCTTCCAGCTATCGGCGTGCGCGGCCAGGTAGAGGTTGGCAACATCCGCGAAGCTCATTCCGCGCTGCTCGGCCTGCGTCGCGTCGCGGTGCTGCATCGGGTCCATGCCGGCACGGATCAGGCGGCGGCACTCGCGGGCGGCCTCCCTCGCCTCGGCGAGCGACACGTCAGATGCAGCGCCGAGACCCATCTCGCGCGGCCGGCCACCGGGCAGCTTGTAGCGAAAGCTCCAATACCGCGCGCCCGTCGCAGTCGTCATGAGCCACAGTCCGCCGCCGTCGCCGATCTTGGTGCCCGGCTTCGCCGTCTCCACCTTGCGCGCGGTCAGCTTTCCGACAACGGCCACAACGGCATCCTTCCAACAGAGTTTCCCACATCGCAACGCGATATCGGGTGACACACTATGCGGCCCGGTGCCGCTATCGTGTCAAGCTCTCAGTTGGTGTCTAAGGATTTCCGATGCGTCTTGCGCCGGGGTGAAACATGAGTTGGGCGGACACCCCATCCGCCGGAACACCCGCGTCACGCACCCACTATACCCCCGCCGGTCGCGCTCATTCCGGCCCCGGCCATGTCGCTAGGCCTGTCCCGGCGGCTTGTAGGCCCCGCCGAGCTTGACCCGCTTGTCGCGGATCGTCCGCATCTCGGCCATCGTATACAACCGCGATAGCTCCGGGTTCTGGATCGCGCCCGTGGCAACCGCGAGGCCGGTGATCGCCGCCGCCATGTCAGGGTCCGGCATATCGAAGATGACCAGCACGCCGGGCCCGTGGGCAGCGCGTGCGTACATCGAAACCAGCTTGCCGCCCGCGGCTCCAACCGCCTTCGCCACGGCGGCCTCGCGGTCGGTGGCCGGGTTGCCCGCCATCGCGTTCAGGGCCTGCGCCGTGTATTCGCCCGTCAAGCAGAACAACATCGGAATACCCCCTCTTGTTGCTTCTGAAAGCCGCCTCCGCCGGCACGGCAGAAAAAGAATAGCCGCTTTTGTTCCGGATGTGGGCGCAAAAATCGCCGCATGCCCGATGGCGCGGTCCCGTTCGCCGGCTTCGCCCGAGCGCGGCCGGGATATGCTTGAAGGACAATGACTTTTCGCCCCGCGCAGCCATGCCCCAGCCAGCCGACGATGCCGCCGGGCCTCCGCGCCGTTACGTCGCGGACCTTGGACGGGGTCTGATCGGAAAGCCGGACGCCCTGCGCCGGAAGCGCCGCGGGTCCAGGCGGCGGGAATGACATCGGAGCATCCCGCATCGGCATCGGGGACGCACGGGGTCCAACGATGCCCGCCCCTCGCCGGCGAGGGGCGGGCATTGGTCGCCGAACGGGATCCGGCCTAACGGCGCTGATCTGAGGCGAGTGGCCGATCCGCCCGCTGTTCCCGGCGGATTACCTGGCCGGGTGCAGGCCATCCGATCGAGGAATGACCTAAATCAAGGATACGACGGTGCTGTGAGCTTAGTCAGCAAGACAGAGTTGTTCCTGTGTGAAGCGGTCGCATCGATATGCAGGCAGCAGACCCAGGCGTTTTCATCGGCGTCGATGTCGGCTCGACCACGGTCAAATGTGTCGTCGTCGATCCGCAGACGGGGTTGTTGCGCTGGCAACGCTACGAGCGCCACGGCACACGCCAGGCGGAAAAGGTCGCCGAGATGCTGGCGGCGATCGCGCGCGACCTCGGGGGCGTCCGTAACGCGGCCGTCCGCGCCTTCATCACCGGCTCTGGTGCCAGCCCGCTCGCCGAGCCGCTGGGCGCGCGCTTCGTCCAGGAGGTGAACGCCGTCACCGTCGCGGTGGAGCGGCTCTACCCCGATGCCGGCAGCGTGATCGAGCTCGGTGGCCAGGACGCCAAGATCATCCTGTTCCGCAACAATCCCGAAACCGGGGAACGCAGCGTCATCACCTCGATGAACGACAAATGCGCCTCCGGCACCGGGGCCACGATCGATAAATGCATGCTGAAGGTCGGCATGTCATCGGATGCGCTCGGCCGGCTCCGGTTCGATCCCGCCAGGCTGCACCGCGTCGCCGCGCGGTGCGGCGTGTTCGCCGAGACCGACGTCGTCAACCTGCTCAAGGCCGGTGTGCCGCCCGAGGAGGTGATGAACTCGCTCGCCGACGCGATCGTGCTGCAGAACCTCACCGTGCTCACCCGCGGTCATACGCTGCACCCAAAGGTACTGCTGCTCGGCGGGCCGAACACCTTCCTGCCGTTCCTGCAGGAGAGCTGGCGACGGCGCATCGCCGAGCTGTGGCGCGAGCGTGCCGTCGCCGTGGCGGAGGGCGATGCCGATGCCCAGATCCTCGTTCCGCCGAACGCGCAATATTTCGCTGCCGCCGGTGCCGCGCTCTTCGGCGCCGCGTCCGCAGCCGACGGCCTCGCCTATCGCGGGCTGGAGGGGCTGGAGCCGTTCATCGCCCACGGTCGCAAGGCGCGCCTGATGCACCAGGCTGGGCCGCCGTTGCTCGCGCCGGGCGAGGACGCGGAAAGCGTTGCCCGTGCCCTCCTGCCGCAGCCCTTCTCGCCGCCACGCCTTCAGCCCGGCGCCCGGATCGCCGGCTATATCGGTTTCGATGGCGGCTCGACCACCTCGAAGGCGGTGCTGATCGACGAGGACGGTGCGCTCATCGCCAAGGACTACGTGATCTCCGGCGGCAACCCGATCCAGGACGCCAAGGAGATCCTCGCGCGCCTGCGCGACCGCGTCGCCGGCCAGGGTTGCAGCCTCGAGGTGCTGGGCTTCGGTGCCACCGGCTACGCGGGCGACGTGCTCGATGCCGCCCTGCACGCGGACGCGAACCTCGTCGAGACGGTCGCGCACATGCTGAGCGCGCAGCACTGCTGCGGCGAGGACGTCGACGTGATCTGCGACGTCGGCGGCCAGGACATCAAGGTGCTGTTCCTCGAGAATGGAACGATCAAGGGCTTCCGCCTGTCCAACCAGTGCTCCGCCGGCAACGGCATGCTGCTGCAATCGATGGCCGACCAATTCGGCGTGCCGATCGAGGACTTCGCCGCGCATGCCTTCCAGGCCGAGCTCAGCCCCCGCTTTTCATACGGCTGCGCCGTGTTCCTCGACACCGACCGGGTGAACTTCCAGAAGGAGGGATTCAGCCGCGACGAGCTGTTCGCCGGGCTCGCGACGGTTCTGCCCAAGAACATCTGGCAGTACGTGGTGCAGATCCCGCGCATGGCGGAGCTCGGCCGCGTGTTCGTCCTGCAGGGCGGCACGCAGCGCAATCTCGCCGCGGTCAAGGCACAGATGGACTACATCGCCGCGCGCGTGCCGGGCGCGCGGATCATGGTCCACCCGCATTGCGGCGAGGCGGGCGCGCTCGGCGCGGCACTGGAGGCGCGCCGCGTCGTTGGCCGGCACGGCGCCTCGCGCTTCATCGGGCTGCAGGCGGCGATCGACCTGCGCTACCGCACCCGCACCGACGAGACGACACGCTGCCGCTTCTGCGCCAACGAATGCCCGCGCACCTTCATCGACACCAGCACCCCGGACGGGCACGAGGCCCGCTACGTCGCCGGATTCTCCTGTGAGAAGGGAACGGTCGAAACAAAGTCGGCGGTGATCGCCGTCAACCAGAACCGCAAGCGGCTGCAGGAACTTTATCCGAACCTGGTGGAGTTCGCGGCCGAGGCGGCATTCCGGCGCGCCGCTCCGCCCGCGCCGCTGCCCGGCGCCGGCACGGCGGTTGAGGACGTGGCGGTCCGTCGCCGCTGGCTCGGCTACGGGCCGGTCGCGCGCCGGCCGGTGGTTCGCCCGTTCGGCCGCAGCCCGGAAGCGGCGGCGACGCGGCGCGCGGCGCTGCGCATCGGCATCCCGAGGGTGCTCGACGCCTATCGCCTGGCGCCGTTCCTGCGCGCCTACCTGGAGGCGCTGGGCGTGCCATCCGGCCGGATCCTGTTCTCCGACGAGACCTCGGCCGACCTTTGGGCGCAGGGCGGGCGCTACGGCACGGTGGATCCGTGCTTCCCTTCGAAGGTGGCGCTCGCGCATGTGCACGACCTGTTGGCGCACACGCACGCGCGCAAGCCGCTCGACTACATCTGGTTCCCGGCGGTAAACAGTATCGGCAGCTTCGTCTCCCACACCATCTCCGCCTCGAGTTGCCCGGTGGTGGCCGGCAGCCCGAAAGTGGTCGCCGCGGCCCTGACCAGGGAGACGGATCGTTTCGCCGCTGCCGGCGTCGGCTACGTCACCGGCGTGCTCGACTTCGAGGTGCCGCACCTCCTGCGCCAGCAACTGCTGGAGACCTGGCAGGACCGCCTCGGCATCACCGCGCACGAGAATGCCTGGGCGATGGCCGAAGGGTTCAGGGCGCTGCATGCGTTCGAGGCCGAGTTGCAGCGCCGCGGCCGGCAGATGCTCGACGCCGCGGAGCGCGACGACACCATCGTGCTGCTCGTCCTGGCCCGTCCCTACCACGCCGATCCGGGCCTCAATCATCGCGTCCTGGAGGAATTCCAGGCGCTCGGCTACCCGATCCTCGGCATCGCCGCGATCCCCAGGGACGAGGCGTATCTCGCCCGCTTCTTCCGCTCCGACCTCGCCGATCGCCGCATCGCCGACGTGTTCGACGTGCGCGACGTCTGGCCGGAGAACTATGCCGCCGCCAGCGTGCAGAAGGTCTGGGCGGCGAAATTCGCGGCGCGGCACCCGAACGTCGCGGTGCTGGACCTCTCCAGCTTCAAATGCGGCAACGACGCGCCCGCCTACGGGCTGATCGAACGAATCCTCGCCGCCGGCGGCACCCCCTGCCTCACATTGCACGACCTCGACGCCAACAAGCCGGGCGGGTCGATCAAGATCCGCGTGCAGACCTTTGCCTACACGCTTGGCCGCTATCAGGAACGTCTGGCGGATCGCCGGCGCGCGTCGTCCCGGCCCGCGACGGAGGCGGCTACGCAAGCGCAACCGGCCCTGGCGTTCGCCTGACGGAGAGATGCTCGCATGGACAGCGCGACCCTGCTCCGCCCAGCCCCGGCCCTGCAAGCACCGCCCGAGCAGTGGTGCGACCCTGCGCTGGCCGCCCCGCCGCGGCCAGGCGCGCGCCGGCCCACCATCCTGTTCGGTGGGCTCACGGCCTGCCACGACGCGCTCATCGCCGCGGCACTCGCCGGCCTCGGCTACCGGGCGCAGGCGCTTCCCTGTGCGGACCAGGCGGCGCTGCAATGCGGCAAGGAATTCGGCAACCGCGGCCAGTGCAACCCGACCTACTTCACCGTCGGCAACCTGCTGCGCACGCTGTTGGCGCTGCGCGACGAACAGGGCCTGAGCCCGGCCGACATCATCGATCGCTACGTGTTCGTCACCGCGAGCGCCTGCGGCCCGTGTCGTTTCGGAACCTATACGACCGAGTACCGCAAGGCGTTGCGTGATGCCGGCTTCGCCGGCTTC
>JAJYFW010000343.1 GCA_021785335.1 Pseudomonadota bacterium | reverse complement strand
CGTGTTCGTCTATACGATGTGGCTGAAGCGGCGGACGCCGCAGAACATCGTCATCGGCGGGGCCGCGGGCGCGTTCCCCGCGGTGATCGGCTGGGCCGCCGTGACCGGCTCGGTGGCGCCGCTGCCGCTCGTGTTGTTCGCCATCGTCTTCTTCTGGACCCCGGCGCATTTCTGGTCGCTCGCGCTGTATGCCAACAGCGACTACGCCGCCGCCGGGGTGCCGATGCTGCCGGTGGTCGCCGGGGCGAAGGAAACCCGCCGCCAGATCATGCTGTATGCGCTGATCCTCGTGCCGGTCTCCCTGGTGCCCTGGGCGATGGGCTTCTCCGGCCCGGTCTATGGCGCCGCCGCCGCGGTGCTGGGCGCGGGCTTCCTGGTCAGCACCTGGCGGGTGCTGCGCGACCGCCAGGACGCAGCCGGCAACAGCCTGACCAACGACGCGCCGGCACGGGCGGCGTTCCGCTATTCGATCGCCTATCTGTTCATCCTGTTTGCCGCGCTCGCCGTCGATCGGCTCGTGGGTTGACCGACTTGCCGCCACCGGCGCCTGACTCCCAGGAAATCTGGCGCCGCCGGCGCGGGCGCAACCGGGCGCTGATCCTGGTGCTGGCCGCCCTGGCGGCGCTGTTCTTCGCCATCAGCATCGTCAAGCTGGCGCAGCACCCGGACCTGTTCACCGTCAGCCTGGACGGGCCGAACCCGCCGGCGGTGCAGAAGGCGCCCGCCAAGCCCTGACGGGACGCGGCCCCGGCGCTATGCTGGTCCCACCCCAGACCGACGAGGCCCCCGCATGACCGCGCTTGTCCCCGAAGCCGCCCGCAACATCACCTTCCTCGGCCAGACCGACAACGACGGACATGGCGACTGCCTGCAAGTCATGGTCGCGAACGGCCATGCCTACATCGGCACCCGCACCTCGCGCGGCCTGATCGTCACCGACGTGCGCGACCCGCGCGCGCCGCGGGCGGTGAACTTCCTGCCGATCCATCCGAACTCCCACTGCCTGCACCTGCAACAGGCCGAGGGCCTGCTGCTGGTGATCGAGGAGTTCGACATGAAGAACTTCCTCACCATGAAGGACTACTACGGCGGCTCGCTCAACCGCGGCGGCAGCAAGGGCTACGGCGTGCGCGGGCAGGACTATTCCGCCGGCATGCGGGTCTATGACCTGAAGGACCCGGCCAATCCGCGCCCGATCGGCTTCATGGAGGTGGAAGGCCTCGGCCTGCACCGTATCTGGTGGACCGGCGGGCGCTGGGCCTATGCCTCGGCGCTGCTGGACGGGTTCACCGACCATATCCTCATCACCATCGACCTGGCCGATCCCACGCAGCCGCGCATCGCCGGGCGCTGGTGGATCCCCGGCATGCACGAGGCGGGCGGCGAGACGCCGTCCTGGAAGGGACGCTACGCGCTGCACCACGCGGTGGTGGCCGACGACATCGCCTACGGCTCCTGGCGCGACGGCGGGCTGACCATCCTGGATGTGGCCGACAAGGCCAACCCGAAGCTGATCGCGCATCGCAACTGGTCGCCCCCGTTCGGCGGCGGCACCCACAGCGCGCTGCCGCTGCACGACCGCGACCTGCTGGTGGTGGCCGATGAATCGGTGGCCAATGTCGGCCAGGAGCAACTCAAGCGCACCTGGGTGTTCGACATCCGGGAGAAATCGAACCCGGTTTCCATCGCCACCATGCCGATCCCGCGCGAGCAGGACTACCTCGCCGTCGGCGGGCAGTTCGGCCCGCATAACCTGCACGAGAACCGGCCGGGATCGTTCCAGTCCTCCCGCCACGTCTTCGCCACCTGGCAGAGCGCCGGGGTGCGGGTGTTCGATATCGCCGACACGTTCCGGCCGGAGGAGGTCGGCTATTTCGTGCCGCCGATGCCGACGCACTGGATGGAGCCGCTGCGCGGGCGGGCGAAGATGCGCCACACGGCGGATATCTTCGTCTCGGCCGAAGGGCTGATCTACATCACCGACTACGACATGGGGCTTTATATCCTGCAATGGGACGGCGCCTGAGCGCCGCAGTGGCGCCGGCCGGCCTGATCGACCTTCAGGTCAACGGCTATGCCGGGGTCGATTTCAACGACGCGGGGCTGACCGCCGGCGCGCTCGACCACGCGCTCGGCGCGATGCGGGAAGATGGGGTGGCGGCCTGTTTGCCGACCTTGATCACCGCGCCCCCCGAGGCGCTGGCCGCGCGCTTCGCCGCGCTCGATCGCGCGGTGGCGGCGAGCCGGCTCGGGGCGGCGATGGTGCCGGGCTACCATCTGGAAGGCCCGTTCCTCAGCCCCGAACCTGGCTATGCCGGGTGCCATGATCCGGCGGCGATGCGGGCGCCGGACCAGGCGCTGGTCGAACATCTGGAAGCCCCGCTGGCGCGGCCGATCCTGCTGCTGACCCTGGCGCCCGAACTGCCCGGCGCGCGCGCGCTGATCCGCTGGGCCACCGGGCGCGGCAAGCTGGCCGCGCTCGGCCATACCGCCGCGACCCAGGAGGAGATCGCGGCGGCGGTGGAAGCAGGGGCGCGCCTGTCCACCCATCTCGGCAATGCGCTGCGGCGCGAGCAGCCGAAATTCGACAACCCGATGATGGCGCAACTGGCCGAGGACCGGCTGACCGCGAGCTTCATCGCCGACGGGCGGCATATCCCGCCCTTCGCGCTGAAGGTGCTGCTGCGCGCCAAGGGAGCCGGGCGGTGCCTGCTGGTGAGCGACGCCACCGCCGCCGCCGCCGCGCCGCCCGGCCGCTATCGTCTGGGCGATCTGGCGATCGACAGCGCCGCCGACGGGATGGTGCGCGTGCCCGGGACCGATCGGCTCGCCGGCTCGTCGCTGCGGCTGCGCCAGGCGGTGGCCAATCTGATCGCCTGGAGGCTGGCCACCGAGGCGGAGGCGACGGCGATGGCGCGCGAGATCCCGGCCGCGCTGCTCGCCCCGGCGCTGGCGGCGCACGGCGCTGCCCCCCACGTCTGACCGGGGGTTCCAGTCTGCAACCGCCCTGGACCGACCCGATCACCGGGGCGCGCCGGCGCATCGAGCCAGCCGGTCCGCCGCCCAGGCAGCGGCCTCGGCCACCACCGGATCGGGGTCGGCGCGCAACCCCTCGGCGGCCGGACGCAGCGCCGGGTCGCCGCTGTTGCCGATAGCGATCAGCACATTGCGCACGAAGCGGTCGCGCCCGATGCGCTTGATCGGCGAGCCGGCGAAGCGGGTGCGAAATCCCGCATCGTCCAGCCGCGCCAGCTCCGCGAGCGCCGGCGCGGCGAGATCGGCCCGCGCGGCGAGCTTCGCCTCCCGGCCCGCGGCGGCGAAGCGGTTCCAGGGGCACACCGCCAGGCAGTCGTCGCAGCCATAGATACGGTTGCCCATCGACGGGCGCAGCGCGTGCGGGATCGGTCCGCGATGCTCGATCGTGAGGTAGGAGATGCAGCGCGTTGCCTCCAGCCGGTAGGGCGCCGGGAACGCATCGGTCGGGCAGGCGTTCAGGCAGCGTGTGCAGGATCCACAACGATCGGCATGGGGCGGGTCGGGCGGCAATTCCAGTGTCGTGTAGATCTCGCCCAGGAACAGCCAGGATCCGTGCGCGCGCGAGACCAGGTTGGTGTGCTTGCCCTGCCAGC
>JAJYFW010000342.1 GCA_021785335.1 Pseudomonadota bacterium | reverse complement strand
CTATAATTACAGTGAATTTATAGATCGCCACGTCAGACACGTCGAGCCACCGTAATCCGTCATATCCGGGACGACAGGCCGCCGAGAATGCGATCGCCTAACCGGGGACGCGCCACCAAACGCTCAGATTCAGCTTGGAAAAAGCGTCCTCAGGGCTTCTCTAAGCAAAAACGGCCCCAGAGGGCCGCTTCGAAGTCCTTGATTTTCCTGAGGAATTCTGGAGCGGGCGAAGGGATTCGAACCCTCGACCCCAACCTTGGCAAGGTTGTGCTCTACCCCTGAGCTACGCCCGCGCTCCGAGCCGCGCCTCTTAGGCAACTCGGCTCCGCTTGGCAACCTCCGGCACGAAAATCAGCCCCGCGCGGCGATCAGGCCCCCGGCCGCGACCAGCAGTGCCGCCACCCCAAGCAACAGGGAGGCCGGCGCGAAACCGCCGAGGACCAGCAGCAGCGTGGAGGCGACCGGCGTCGCATAAGCCAGCGTTCCGAGCAGGCGCGGGTCGCCCTGCTTCATGCCGCGGTCCCAGAGGAAGAACGCGGTTCCGACGGGGCCCAGCCCCATCAGCCCCGCCGCCACGAGCGCGCGGGGACCCGGAACCACCGCGGGCTCCGCCAGCGCGTGCAGCACCCAGCAGATGGCCGCGGCGGCGGCGCAGAACCCGGCCACGGCTTCGGTCGGCACCGTGGCCATGCGCCGCGCCAGCACGGAGTAAAGTGCCCAGGTCAGCCCCGCGCCGAGCGCCAGTGCGTAGCCGAGCCAGGCGCCGCCGCCTTCCGGGCGGATCAGCAGCGCGCAGCCCACCGCGCCCAGCGCCACGCCCACGAGATGCCGCGCGCGCAGCCGCATCCCCAGGATTGGCGCCGAGAGCAGCACGATCAGCAGCGGCCAGGCATAGTTGAGCAGGTTTGCCACCGCCGCCGGCGCCATCGAGAGGGCGGCGAAATAGAGTGCGTGGTAGCCGGCGAGCCCGCCCACCCCGTGCACCCATGCGAGCGGCTTCTGGCGCAGCACGCCGAGCCGGCGGCGCGCGGCGAGCCAGGCCAGCCCGACGGTCCCGGAGACGGTGAAGGCCATCGCCGTGAGCTCGATCGGCGGCACCCCCGCCGCTTCGCGCGTCAGCAGCGCGAGGAACGCCCAGAGCCCGATCGCTCCCGCGCCCGCGAGCGTCGCGCCCCTGAGCGACGGCGCACGCAGCGAGGCGCCGGTGGCTGCGCTGCCCCCGGCGCCGCTCAAGCGGCCTCGCTCAATACATGTGCTGCCCGCCGTTGATCGAGATCGTCGAGCCGGTGATGAAATCCGCATCGTCGGCGGTGACGAACGCGACCCCGCGGGCAATGTCCTCGGCGTGGCCGAGCCGCCCCATCGGAATGCGGGCGATGATCTTCTGCAGCACGTCGGGGGGCACGGCGCGCACCATGTCGGTGTCGACATAGCCGGGCGCGATGGCGTTCACGGTGATGCCGAAGCGCGCGCCCTCCTGCGCCAGCGCCTTGGTGAAGCCGTGGATGCCCGATTTCGCGGCGGCATAGTTGACCTGGCCATACTGCCCGGCCTGGCCGTTGATGCTGCCGATGTTGACGATGCGGCCGAACTTCGCCGCGCGCATGTCGTCGAACACCAGCTTGCACATGTTGAAGCAGGACCCGAGGTTGGTGTCGATCACCTCGTCCCACATGTCGCGCGTCTGCTTGCTGATCGTCGCGTCGCGGGTGATGCCGGCGTTGTTGACCAGGATCTCGATCGGTCCGTGCTCGCCGTGGATCTTCCTCACCGCCGCCTCGCATTCGGCGAAGTTGCCGACATCGAATTTCATCACCGGGATGCCGTGCTCGGCCTGGAACGTCTGCGCGGCGGCGTCGTTGCCGTGGTAGCTGGCGATGACCCTGCGGCCCTCGGCCTTGAGCTTGTGGCTGATCGCGGCGCCGATGCCGCGCGTGCCGCCGGTGACGAGTGCGAGCCTGGTCATTCGTTGCCTCCCTGGAGCGGTTGAGGAAAGGCTATCCTTCGAATTCCGTGGAAGCAACGTCGATGATCGAGATCAAGCGGCTTCCGGCTTGTCAGGAGTTCATCGGGTAGCGCGCCATCAGGCGCTTGTGCTGCCGCCACAGCCGCCACAGTTCGATGACCGGCGTCGGCTGCGCGCCGCGCGCGCGGTTCGCCGCCCCGATGCGCCAGGACGCGCCGAAGTGCGCGAGCTCCGCCGCCCAGGCGCGGCGCAGCGTCATGTCCGGGTCCCAGACATGCGTCGCCTCCGAACCCGTGCCGTTGATCTCGATGATGCGGAACCCCTCGCCTTGGCGCAGCGCCGCGATGGAGGCGAAGCGGACATCGAAACGGCCGAAATGGAAATCCGGAATGGCGCGCGCGATGCGCTCGACGGCTGCGGTAAGCGCCGGGGTCACGTGGTCCGAGCCGTCGCGGAACAGCGCGCCCTTCACGTGATTGCCGGTGAACACGAGGCGCACGCGCTCGCCGGAGGGTGGCACCTCGCCGAGGCGGCCAGCAAGGCGTGGCAGATAGAGATGCGGCAGCCGCCCGGCGCGCGGGTCGCGCCGGATCAGCGTCTCCAGCGTCGCGACGCCGTCGCCCACCACCTCCGGGGCGTATTTCAGCGTGATCGAGGTCAGGCGGCCCGCGGCCGCGCCCGGCTCGCGGATGTAGAACAGCCCGGCCTCGCCCTCCTCGGTGAGCAGGGTCTGCAGGATGGCGCGCTCGCCGCGCGGGAAGATGGCGAGCCACTCGGTGAGTTCCGCCTCGTTGGCGACGATGCGCACGCCGGTGCCGTTGCAGCCGAGATCGGGCTTGGCGACGAGCGGGAAGGCGAGCGAGGCATCCGCCATCGCCGCGCGGGCGGCGGCGAGGTCGCTGGCCTGGTCCCCGGCCACGATGAAGCTCGCGTAGGGCGCGATGAGGGCGCGGGCCCCGCCCTGCACCATGTCCAGGATCTCGATCTTGGACTCGCCAACCAGCCCGCCGGTCTTGATGGAGGGATTGGCGGCGGTGGGGAGCGTGAGGCTGCGATGGCGCAGCGCCAGCGCCGCCCATTGCAGCGCGACAGGGGCGTAGAACAGCCAGTCCGGCCAGAACTCGAAGGGGCTCAGCAGCCGCCCGGAGGGGCGCGGCACGCGCGCGTCCATCCCCAGCGACTCGCCCGCCGCCACGGCGCCCAGCAGCACCGGAGCGGCGCGGACCGCCTCGAGCGCATGGCGCAGCGCGAGAAGGGCTTCGGACCCGGCTGGATTCATCCTGGCGACACACTCCTTCTCGTGGTGACCGGGGCCCCTCCTACAGGGAAGAGGCCCGTTTTGTCGCTAGCCCAGCGAACCTTTCTTGAAGCTTTTGTCACGGCCGGGCTTTGCGGCTGAGACTCAATCCAAAAAAGGGTGACTAACCATTTGATTAAGTTGACAGACCGTAAGCATCAATGGTAGCCGCGCGTGGAACGTGTGTCCAAGGCGGGTAAACACTCGCGAAACGTGCGCCCGGGAGATTTGCGCAACCGGCGTATCCGCGTGTGCCGGCCGCAGCAAGCGAGGACCTTCGCATGGCCAAGACGATTTCGGCGATCACCACCAGTAGCGTCTACTACTCGAGCGCCACGGACAACCCGCTGACCATCGCGAACAGCGGCG
>JAJYFW010000341.1 GCA_021785335.1 Pseudomonadota bacterium | reverse complement strand
CGACCGGCGCTACGCCGCGCGCGTCCGCCATGCTGCCCCGTCCGGGGCTGGCTCGCCTGGTCATGCGGGTGCCCCTCGCCTCAGAACCGCATCAGCACGCGCCAGTAGACGGCATCCGCGTGCAGCGGCGCCACCGCGGCCGCGGCACCCTGGGGCTGGCGCGTGGCGCGCATCACTCCCTCGAGGTCGAACTCGAAGTTCGAGTTCAGCGCCGTCCGGACGCCGATGCCTTCGGACTGCAGGCGGTGGTTGGGGTCGATCCGCTGGCTCTCCCAGGTCTCGCCCCAATCGGCGAAGATGTAGAACTGGTTCGCGACGCGCATCACCCTGCCGAACAAGGTGGTGCTGAAGCCGGTGTTGAGCTGCAGTTCCGCCGTCGCGGCCAGGCCGGAATCCCCGGACACCTCGCCGGAATAGAAGCCGCGCGTGTATTGCGAGCCGCCGAGATAGAACGTCTCCGACGGCGGCAGCACGCTCGGGGAATACTGGCCGGTGACCAGGCCCATCACGGCCACGCTCGCCCCCTGCCAGGGCGAGAACAGCGTCTGCGTCCGGCTTAGCTCGGCGTTGACCTTGGTGAAGTCCGGCACTTCGCCGATGCGTTCGGCCATCGGGTCGCCACGGCGCGAGGCGCCGAGGATGGGCAGGCCGCGCGAGAGCCGCAGCCGCGCGAAATCCGTGGCCGGGAAGGCGTCGCCGAGCCAGACGTCGTGGCGCACGTATTCCGCGCCCACCCGCAGCGCGCGCACCGCATCGTGGTTGGCCAGCGTCGAGACCGGCGCGCCGGTGTTGATCGAGCCGTCCGTGACGTCGAAGTAGAGGCCGAGCGAGAGCGTCTGCACGCGCGCGCGGATCAGCGGATAGGTGAGGGCGAACCCGCCGACCTCAGTGACGCCAGCATAGCCCGAGGCGCGCAGCTGGCCGGAGGGATCGGTGTGGCCGGCGCCGCCATAGACATTCAGCCGCAGCCCCGAGCCGCCGAGGAACATCGAGATCGAGGCCTGGCCGAAATTCTCGGTGTTGTTGAGGGTGTGGAACAGCGCCACCTGGGTCTGCTCGCCGAAGGAGGTGAAGCTGTTGGCGTCGATCACCGCGAGCGCCTCTTCCGGCCCGGTGAACGGCGCACCGCGGTTGTCAGCCGTGAGCAACGCCGAGAAGGGCTTGCGCTTGAGCTGCGCGATCAGCTCCAGCGCGCCGGGCGTGGTCGTCGATGGGCGCAGCACCGCGTGCACGGTGACGCCGGGGATGTCCTGCGCCAGCAGCAGCCAGCGTTCCAGGCTGGCATTGCTGATTGGCTGCACGCGGGTGAGGTGGCTGAGGAAGCGCAGCACCTGCGTGCCCGCCGGCCCGATGTCGCCGGCCAGCTTCACGTCGGCGATGCGACCCTCGACGACCGAGAAGGTCAGGTGCTCCGCCGCGTCCAGACGCGCGTTGACGGCGGTGAGCAGATAGCCGTCGTGCCGGTACGTGTTGAGGATCGCGAGCCGCGCCGCCTCGATGCGCGAGAGCAGCACGCGGCCCACCAGCCCCTGGGTCAGCTTGGCGAGTTCGGCATGGGAATAGACCGTGGAGCCGATGACGCTGACGGATTTGACGGTGACGAGCCGCGCTGGGGTCGGTGCCGGGGTGGCGGGCGGCTGCGACGTGGCCGGCCCGACCGAAGGCTGCGATGGCGGAATGATCCGGGGCAGCGGCGATCCCTGCGGCACCGCCTGCGCCGCGGCCGGAAGGCCCTGCGCGTGCGCCAGCGCTGGTGAAAGCAGGGCAACAGCGAGCACGAATGCGCCAAGCCACCCGCCTTGCCGGGCCGGTACGGCGACGCGCGGACACGACGCCGCAATCTCCTGCCCCGCCATCTCGCCCCCTGTTCCCCCTGATCGGCGAAAGTTAACGGACCTTCAAGGAAGGCGCAACGCCGTTTCCGCACGGACGCGGCCCCCTGCCCTGGCGTTCGCGATGTGCTATGATGCAATGCACAAGATGCCTTCCCCGGGGACCTGCTGCGTCACCACGAGGTGGGGGGGCCGTGGTGAGGTCCGGGCAGTGCCGCACGGAGGGTCGGGAATGGACTACGAAGCCTTCTTCCAGAGCGAACTTGACGGCCTGAAGCGCGAGGGACGCTATCGCGTCTTCATCGACATCGAGCGACGCGCTGGGCGGTTCCCGAAGGCGACCCTGCACGGGCGCGGCGGCGGGCGCGAGGTGACGGTCTGGTGCTCCAACGACTATCTCGGCATGGGCCAGAACCCCGCGGTGCTAGCCGCGATGCACGAGGCGATCGATGCCTGCGGCGCCGGCTCCGGCGGGACGCGCAACATCTCCGGCACCAACCACTATCACGTGATCCTGGAGCGCGAGCTGGCCGGCCTGCACGGCAAGGAGGCGGCGCTGATGTTCACCTCCGGCTATTCCAGCAACTGGGCAACGCTGTGCACCATCGCGGCGAAGCTGCCTGGCTGCGTCGTGCTCTCCGACGAGGGCAACCATGCCTCGATGATCGAAGGCATCCGCCACAGCCGCGCGGAGCGGCAGATCTTCGTGCATAATGACGTCGCCGACCTCGAGCGCCGGCTGGCCGCGCTGCCGGCCGCGCAGCCGAAGCTGGTCGCCTTCGAGAGCGTTTATTCGATGGACGGGGATGTGGCGCCGGTCGCCGCGATCTGCGACGTCGCCGACCGCTATGGCGCGATGACCTATCTCGACGAGGTGCATGCCGTGGGGCTCTACGGGCCGCATGGCGGCGGCATCTCCGAGCGCGACGGGGTGGCTCACCGGCTGACCGTGATCGAGGGGACGCTGGCCAAGGCGTTCGGCGTCGTCGGCGGCTATATCGCGGGGTCGGCGGCGATGTGCGACTTCGTGCGCAGCTTTGCCTCGGGGTTCATCTTTTCGTCCTCGCCGCCGCCCGCGGTCGCCGCCGGCGCCATCGCCTCCATCCGCCACCTGCGCGCGTCGTCCGCCGAGCGGGCGCAGATGCACGCGCGCGTGGCGCAGGTGCGCGCGGGGTTGGATGCGCGCGGCATTCCGCACCTCGCCAACCCCAGCCACATCGTACCGGTTATGGTGCGCGACGCGGTGCTGTGCCGGCAGATCAGCGACCGGCTGCTCGACGAGTTCGGCATTTACGTCCAGCCGATCAACTACCCGACCGTCGCCCGCGGCACCGAGCGGCTTCGCGTGACCCCCTGCCCGCTGCACACCGACGACGACGTGGCGCATCTGCTCGACTCGCTTTCCGCCATCTGGAGCGACCTGCGGCTTTCCCGCGCCGCCTGACAGCGGCGCCGTTGTGCGCCATGCTCCCGGGCGGGAACGGTCCGGGGCGATAGTGATGGCGACACGGGATTGGGCGGCGCTGGCCGCGGAACTGGAGCAGTTGCTGCGGCTGCGCAGCCTGCCCTTCGGGATGAAGCTGTTCGAGGATCGCGCGGCCATGGAGGCGACCCCACGCATCCGGCGGCCCTCGGCGATCCACACGCTGGACCAGGTGGTGGCGCAGGCGGCGCGGCTGGGCTGGACCGTGGGCGTCACCGCGGAGGACCTCGTGGGCGCGCAATGCCGCGCGGTGGTGGGGCTCGGGGGCGCGAAGGACGGCGCGTGGCGCTCGGGCGAGCACATGAAGGGCGTGTGGTTC
>JAJYFW010000340.1 GCA_021785335.1 Pseudomonadota bacterium | reverse complement strand
TGCTGCTGCTCGACGAGCCCACCAACCATCTCGACGCCGAAAGCGTGGCGTGGCTGGAAAAGACGCTGCGCGAGTATCCCGGCACCGTGCTGGTCGTGACGCACGACCGCTACTTCCTCGAGAACGTCACCAATTGGATCCTCGAGATCGAGCGCGGTCGCGGCTACCCGTTCGAGGGCAACTACTCCTCCTGGCTTGACCAGAAGCGCAAGCGCCTCGCACAGGAGGAAAAGGAGGAGAGCGCCCGGCAGCGCGCGCTGGCAGCCGAGCAGGAATGGATCGGCACCTCGCCGCGCGCCCGCCAGACCAAGAGCCGCGCGCGTATCCAGCGCTACGAGGAGATGCTGGCGAAGTCGCAGGAACAGGCCGCCGGCGTCGCCGACATCGTCATCCCGCCCGGTCCCCGCCTCGGCGGCACCGTGATCGAGGCGGAGGGCGTGCGCAAGGGATACGGAAACAACCTGCTGATCGACGACCTCAGCTTCAAGCTCCCGCCCGGCGGCATCGTCGGCGTCATCGGCCCCAACGGCGCCGGCAAGACCACGTTGTTCCGCATGATCATCGGCCAGGAGCAGCCGGACGCCGGAACGCTGCGCGTCGGCGAGACGGTCAAGCTCGGCTACGTCGACCAGAGCCGCGACAGCCTCGATGCCGACAAGACCGTCTGGCAGGAAATCTCCGGCGGGACGGACGTGATCTATCTCGGCAAGCGCGCGGTGCAGTCGCGCGCCTATGTCGGCGCCTTCAACTTCAAGGGTTCGGATCAGCAGAAGAAGGTCGGCATCCTCTCCGGCGGTGAGCGCAACCGCGTCCACCTCGCCAAGATGCTCAAGGCCGAGCACAACGTCATCCTGCTCGACGAGCCGACCAACGACCTCGACGTCGACACGCTGCGCGCGCTCGAGGATGCGCTGGTCGAGTTCGCCGGCTGCGCCGTGATCATCAGCCACGACCGCTGGTTCCTCGACCGCCTCGCGACCCACATCCTTGCCTTCGAGGGCGACAGCCGCGTCGAGTGGTTCGAGGGTAATTTCCAGGCCTACGAAGAGGACAAGCGACGTCGACTCGGCGCCGACGCGACCGAGCCGCACCGCATCAAGTATCGTCCCCTGGTCAGGTAGTCCGATCAGCCCGCTCTGGCACGTACGGACGGGCCGGCTCTGGCTGCGGCCGGTCGCCTACGCGGACCTGCCGGCGCTGCGCGCGCTGAAGGCGGACCCCCGGGTCTACGCGGTGATGCTCGGCGGCGTGCGCAGCGCCTACGAAACCGCCGAGGAACTTGCCGCCGACATCGCCTTCTGGGGCCGCCACGGTGTGGGCATGTGGGCGGTGCGCGAGGCGCAGAGCGGGCGCTTCCTCGGCACGGTCGGCCTGCATCTGCGCCCCGACGGGCGAGGGATGGCGATTCGTTTCGCCTTGCTGCCGGAGGTGCAGGGCCGCGGCTATGCGCTCGAGGCCGCGGGTGCTGCGTTGCGCTTCGCCCATGAGCGCGCCGGGATCGCGCGCGTCGTCGCCGTCGCGCGCGAGGAGAACATTGCCTCGCGCCAGGTGCTCGGCGCCATCGGCATGCGTGAGACTGGCCGCTTCCAGCGCGCCGGCGTCACCATGATCGCCTACGAGAGCAACGCCGCGGGATAGCCCCGGCTCAGCGCATCATGCCGGGACGGTAGGCGAGCCCCGGCAGCAGGTTCTCGGCCTCTGTCTTCTGCTCGGGCGTGAGCCCGGCGACCAGCGTGACCGCTGCCTCGTGCACCGTGCGGGCCGCCTGCTGACGTGCCTGGAACATCTCGTTCATCATCTGCTGGCGCTCTTCCCAGGTCGCGGTGTCCATCGCCTCGAACATCGTTTGGTGGAGGCCCTGCATCTGCTCGGCGACCCCGGAAACCGTGTCGGCATATTCCTTCCACAGCGCTTCCTGCTCCGGGGTGATGGCAAGCCGCGTCTTCAGCGCGTCGAGGTAGCGGGGCATGTTCCAACGCCCGCCCATCATCCCGCGGCCCATCCGCCCGCCGCCCATGGGACCAGGCGGACCTCCGCCCACGGCGCCCCCTCCGCCTCCCATCTGCGCGACCGCGACGGGCGCCGCGAGCGAGACGATCAGGGCGGACCCCAACAGAGAACGGCGGGCAACCGAACGTGCCATGACGACCTTCTCCTTCAAGGTGACGACGCAATATCGCGCGTCGCCGCGTTGCGCGCCTTGATCTGGCTCAACAGTGCCGCGGCGCCGCGGAGAAAACGGCCTTTGTGGCGCTGGAAGCTTCCCGCGTGGCAAGGTCGCGCCCGTCGAGGTCGAAAACATACGATGTCGTTACAAAGACTCGGCGAAGTGTCCCAGAGCGCGCAGGCTTACCTCACGGCGATGCCGCCGCGAGCTCACTGAGTGCTGCAACCACCGTCTCCGGCGCCTCGCGCGGCAGGAAATGCCCGACGCGCTCAAGCACGCGCTCGCGGCGCAGGTCCGCGAAGCGCCGCGCATGCGCGCCCGCCGGTGCCGGCGGCGTTACCCCGTCCGACGCCCCTTCCAGCACGATCGTCGGCACCGTGATGCGCGGCCATCGCGCGAGCCGCGCCTCGGTCGCCGCATGCGCGGGATCGCCGGCCACGAGACCGTAGCGATGACGATACGAATGGATCACCACCGCTACATGGTCCGGGTTGTCGAAGCTTGCTGCCGTGGCCGCGTAGGTTGCGTCATCGAATCGGTAATCCGGCGACCACAGCCGCCACAGCAGCCTGTGCAGCGCCACGCGGTTCGCCGCCAGCCCCACCTCGCCGCGCGGCGTGCAGAAATACCATTGGTACCAGTAGCGCAGCTCCTGCTCGGGCTCCGCCGGCGCGCCCGCTGCCGCGATGTTCTGAATGTTGTACCCGCCGACCGTGACCAGGCCCCGCACCCGCTCCGGCCACAGCGCGGCGACGACGCAGCACGCCCGCCCGCCCCAGTCATAGCCCGCGAGCAGTGCCTTCGGGATCGAAAGCGCGTCGAGCAGCGCCAGCAGGTCCGCCCCCAGCGCCGCCTGCTCGCCGGAGCGCGGGGTTGCCGCATTGAGAAACCGCGTCGGCCCATAGCCGCGCAGCCACGGCACGATCACCCGCAACCCGGCCCCGGCGAGCGCGGGCGCCACGCCATCCCAGGCATGGATGTCGTCCGGATAGCCGTGCATCAGCACCACCGGCGCGCCGCCCGCTGGCCCGTGTTCGGCGTACCTGATCTCGAGCTGTCCTGCCCGAATCCCGCGGATCACGGTGCAGTCCGGATCATGGCGCGGCCGCGGTCACGTCACGCGCCCGACTGGTTTTCCGCCTGCTTCTCCATCGCTGCGATCAGCGCGCCGATGTTGTTGTTGTTCTGCGCGATGAAGCCCGCGTAGTCGCTCTGCTGCGTCAGCCGCATCGAGGTGCCCTCGGCGATCACGTCCTCGATCTTTGGCTGCCCGTCCACCTGGGTGATCACCCACTGCACCTTCGCCGGCGCGTTGTTCGGCCGCGTGATGGTGGTGGTCACAATGGTGCCGCCGTCGCCCGGCGCCGATTTGTCCACGGTGAAGCCCACGCCCTTGTAGTCGCCGAGATGCCCGGTGATGGAGCGCATCAGCACGCCATGGAACAGCTTGATGTAGGTCGCGAGCTCC
>JAJYFW010000339.1 GCA_021785335.1 Pseudomonadota bacterium | reverse complement strand
AGGCCGCCGCCGAAGCTGGTCAGGCCGATCTGGCTGAAAATGAGGAAGAGGCGCGCGGGCGTGGGCCGCGCCTGGCTGGGTGGGGCGTGGTCGGGTGGGGCGCTAATGGCCGGCCTTGGCCAGCGAGGGGGGCGCGTGGTGGCCGGACATCTCGGCACCCGCGTTCTCGTCCATGCGGGTGGCGATCAGCGGCGCGAGCATGGAGATCGCGGAGACGAAGAGGAGCGAGGCCGAGAAGTCGAACAGGTGCGGCTCGGTGTGGCCGGTGAGGCGGATGGAGACGGCGAGCGCCGCGGCGGAGGTGGCGATGCCGAGCGAGAGCGCCATCTGCTGGAACGTGGTGTAGAAGCTGGTGGCGGCACTCATCTGCTCGCGCGAGACGTCGGCGTAGGCGATGGTGTTGTAGGCCATGAATTGCAGCGACTGGAAAAACCCGATCGCGATCAGGAGCGCGTAGATCCCCCAGAGCGGCCAGCCGGGGCGGAAGGCGGCGGCCAGCGCGAGCAGGAGGGTGGCGAGCGCGCCGATCCAGACCAGGACCTGGCGGAAGCCCATGCGGCGGATAATACCAGGTGCCGCGGCG
This sequence comes from Pseudomonadota bacterium, assembly GCA_021785335.1. The sequence goes on along the minus strand of JAJYFW010000339.1, from coordinate 3,062 downwards.
CGCACGACGAGCGAGCCCAGGGAGCTGGCGAAGGTGATGAGGCCGCTCTTCGCCGCCGAGTAGCCGAAGCCGAGCTGAAACATCATCGGCATCAGGAACGGCATGGCGCCGACCGAGATGCGCGACAGCGTGCCGCAGGCGAGCGAGAGGCGCATCGTGGGGATGCGCAGGAGCGAGAAATCCAGCATCGGGTGCGGATGGCGCTTCGCGTGGCGGGCGTAGAGCGCCGCGGCGCCGCCGCCGATGCCGATCACCAGGGCCACGAGGACGAGGGAGCCGACGCCGCGCGAGGCCATCTCGAGGCCGAACATGAGGCAGGCGAGGGAGGTGCCGGCGAGGACGAGGCCGCGCAGGTCGAACGGCTCCGGCCTCTCCTCCTTCATCTGCTCGATGTAGATCGAGACCAGGGCCATGCCGGCGATGCCGATGGGCACGTTGATGTAGAAGATCCAGTGCCAGGACAGGTAGGTGACGATGAAGCCGCCGAGCGGCGGGCCGACGATGGGGCCGATGGTGGCGGGCAGCATCAGCCAGGCCATGGCGCGCACCAGCTCCGACTTCGAGACCACGCGCAGCATGACGAGGCGGCCGACCGGGGACATCAGCGCGCCGCCGGCGCCCTGCAGCATGCGCGCCGCGACCAGCGCCCAAAGGCTCGGCGCCTGGGCGCAGAGGATGGAGCCGGCGGTGAACAGGCCGATGGCGGCGCGAAAGACGGTGCGCGAGCCGAAGCGGTCGGCGATGCGCCCGCTCGCGGGGATGAACATGGCGAGGGTGAGCAGGTAGGCGGTGAGCGCCACGTTCATGTGCAGCGCGTCGACGTGGAAGCTTTCCGCCATGGTGGGCAGGGCGGTGGCGAGCACGGTGCCGTCGAGCTGCTCCATGAACATCGCGGTGGCGACGATGAGCAGCACGATGATGGTGTTCCTGGCGCGGGGGTCGGGCTCGGACGAGTCCATCGGTGGAACCTAGCTTGTCGCCGCGGAGCCGCCCATGCGCGCGGCCGTCATGGCATGGTTCCGCAGGATGTATGGCTGGCGCGGCCGGGTGGTGGCCGCCTGTAGACGGGCGCGGAGCCGGGTGGCTAGCGTTCCGCCCCCCGGATTTTCGCCCGATGGAGAGCGACCATGACTGCGACTGCCAGCACCGTCGTCCCAGACACGCTCGTCCTGGGCGACGTGACCATCCACCGGATCGTGGAGATGGAGGCGGCGTTCATGCCGGTGCGCCAGTTCCTGCCGACGCTTTCCGAGGAGGTGCTGGCGGAGAACCGCGCCTGGCTGCGGCCAGCGGCGCTGGATGCCGAGGACCGGGTGGTGCTGTGCTTCCAGAGCTACATCGTGCGCACGCCGCACCATGTGGTGCTGGTCGATTCCTGCATCGGCAACGACAAGGAGCGGCCGACGCGGCCGATCTGGCACCGCAAGACCGACCGGGCGTGGATGGAGGGGCTCGCGGCGCTGGGGCTTTCGGTGGGGGACATCGACGTGGTGATGTGCACGCACCTGCACGCGGACCACGTGGGGTGGAACACGCGGCGCGAGAACGGGCGGTGGGTGCCGACGTTCCCGCGGGCGCGCTACCTGTTTTCGCGCCAAGAGCTCGATTACTGGCAGGCGCGGCACGCGACGGCGCCGATCGAGGCGATCGCGGATTCGGTGCTGCCGGTGGTGGCGGCGGGGCGGTGCGACCTCGTCGCGAGCGACCATGTGCTCGACGAGCATGTGCGGCTGATGCCGACGCCGGGGCATACGCCGGACCATTTCGCGGTGTCGCTGGGCCAGGGGAAGGGGGACAAGTGGCGGCGCGCGGCGGCGATCACCGGCGACCTGATCCATTCGCCGCTGCAGGCGCGGTATCCGGAACTGGTGATGACGGCGGACACCGACGCGGCGCAGGCGGTGCGGACGCGGCGCGCGTTCCTCGAGGGGATGTGCGACACGGACGCCGTATGTTGCTTCGCGCATTTTCCCTCGCCCTCGCGCGGGAGGATCCGGCGCTGGGGCGAGGGGTTCCGGTGCGAGGGGGTGGGGTAGGCGCCAGGACAGGGGGCGGGGTCTGGTCGGCGGGACGGAGGGCGAATCCCAAAAAGAATACATGCGTGGCTATTTCGCGGAATCCGTCGATGAAATTCAGAAGATTCTTTGGCGTGCGGGGTTGATTTTGGTTGGCATGACCGGGAGATTTATTCGCGGCTAGACGCAGACAAGAGATTCGGTCGCGGTAACCGATGGGCCGTGAGGGGGGGACGGTGGCGATCGATTGGCGCCTCAAAACATCAGGAACGACGGGAAAGGGTTGGACATGCATGGCTCGATGAGAGGACGGAAGTTCGTTGGCGCCGCGGCGCTGGCCGTTGTGTCGCTGGCGGTCGTCGGCGCGACGTCCGCGCGTGCGTCGGTGGTTTACGACAGCATTCCCACGCCGCTGCCGCCGAGCATTCCGAGCCTCGGGTATGAGGCCACGAGCACGTCGCAGTTTGGCGACATGATCCAGTTCGCCCCTGGGTCGAGGTCGCTGACAAGCGTGGACGTGACGATGGTGAACTGGGCAACGGAAAGCACCTACGAGCCGGTCGGCACGTCGGCGGGGTTCAACGTGCCGCTGACGCTGACGCTCTACAACGTGGACAGCAGCGGCGCCGTTCCCATTGTCGGCTCGATCATCGCCAGCCAGACGATCGATCCCACCATCCTGTGGCGCCCGGAGGCATCCGCCGGCTGTGGAACCGCGTGGCTGGCCAGCAACGGGACCTGTTACAGCGGCCACGCCCAGAACGTCGCGTTCAACTTCACCGGCGTCGTGGTGCCGGACCAGATCATCTACGGATTGTCGTACAACACTCAAAACTATGGGCCCAACCCGACTGGCACGGCGGGTCCATACAACTCGCTGAACTTCGGGCTGAACGACATATCGGGGCCGAGCGTGGGCTCCGAGGTCACCCCGGGAACGTTGTTCTGGAATACATCCTATGCCGGCTACACCGCGACGCCGGGCGTGTTCAGCGCGAACACAACCTTGGCGCAGTATGGGAGATATGTGCCGGCGGTCGAGTTCAA